>JADFKK010000267.1 GCA_022564995.1 Planctomycetota bacterium
TGCCGTTAAACGACCACGTGGCGTCAATCCATGTACAGCCCACCGTTGATGTCGAGGCGGGCGCCGTCGATGTAACCGGCTCTCGGCGAACTGAGAAACAGCACCGCGTCGGCGATTTCCTCGGGCCTCGCAAAACGATCTCGCGGCATCTTGGCTAACACGCTGCGGCGATCTTGCTCGCTCCAGGCGCCGGTCATGTCACCCTCAACCGGCCCGGGGCTGATGGCGTTGACCGTGACGTGCGGCTCGGGCGTTTGCTTGGCGAAGCTTTTGACCAACGACAGCACGCCGGCCTTTGAAGCCGAGTAATTCGCCCCGGCCACCACGCCGCCGACTTGCCCGGCCAGCGACGCCAGGCAGATCACGCGTCCGAAATCGCCGGCTCGCAGATGTGGGATGACCTCGCGACAGACCAAAAACGTGCCCTTGAGATTGATCGCCAGAATCCGGTCCCAATCGTCCCCGCGCAGCTCTTCAATTGGCCCCGCATGATACGCCCCGGCCAGCGCGACGAGAATGTCGATGCGGCCGTGCTGCTCGATAACGCGATCGACCGCGCTCTTGACGCTGCCCTCGTCAGTCACGTCGATCTCGACCGTCGATGTGTTATCGACCGATTTCATTCGCCCCGGCAGATCGGCGATGACGGGCGTCGCCCCCTCGCGCATGAAGCCCGCGGCCACCGCCCGCCCGATCGACCCGGCACCGCCGACGAGCAGGGCGATTTTTTTGTGAAGTTGAAGATCCATGGGAGATATTGTACGGGCGTTCGACGACGATTGCAGCGCCCGCTTCGATGGTCTTAGGCATGGTATCTTGCCGGAGTGCTGTCCCATTGCCATACTCTAGTGCCAGCGACGGACGCCACAATCACCATCACGGGAACTACAAGTTGATGACGCCAGAACATCAACTAGAGGCGCTTTCACAAGCTTACGTGAAGGCGGTGGCTAGTCGAGCCGGCATGTCATGCTCGTGGCGAGACGTCGACTATGGGATTGATGTCACGTTGCACGACGTAACCGTGCGGACCAATCCGGAAACAGGACGAAAACGATACTTCGAATCGGGCGCGGCCCTCGACGTTCAGATTAAGAGCACAACCACTGCGACGATTGAAAACGAATCGGTCGTGTACGATCTCGAAGCGGACGCCTACAATGATCTCTGTGTCGCGAAGGTTTGCGTTCCGCGAATACTCGTTCTTTATGCTGTCCCGAAATCATCGTCCTCGCGGCTTGAGCAAAGCGAAACACATCTGTTGCTGGGCGGGTGCGGCTATTGGCACTCTCTGAAACATTGTGAGCCGACCACCAATCAATATAAGAAACGAATCCGGATTCCATGTGAAAATGTTTTCTCGGAAGTCCAACTGAAAGAGATCATGGAACGAATTTACGAAGGAGGCGAACTATGAGTGGCTCATTTCACCTCAGGGATTTCGCCCAACGGATTTCGCTCGATGCCGCAACGACATGGTTGCTCCAAAATGGCTGGGCCGTTACACCGGACGATCGCGGTGGACTACTCTGTCAGGGACCCGCAGACGATGCTGGAAGCCCCATTTCTTGCCGCCTGCCGTGCGAGGAGGGATACGCCGATTACGAGTTGCGCCTGGAAGACCTAATCTCGACGCTATCGAAAATCGAGGAGCGCCCCGCCATCGAGATCCTCACCGAGATGGCGGCGCTGGACACGACGGAGGAGGAGAAACCAATATCCAGCCCGCCGTCCATTGACGATCTGATCGGTATTATCGAAAGCTCGACCGGGGGCAAACTATCCGCGATGCAGCGTCAACAGATCGTCGATGATCTGATTCCAATTCTAGCGAATGTGGAAGTCGCGGCCGGACAGGCTCCCGAGATCGATGAGCTGGCTATGGTTGGAGCGGTTGCACAGGCGATCGCCTATATGGCCAAGCGTCTACCGGTGTCCGCGGACACGAAGCTCAAACTGTGGGAAATCTGCTCGTGCCTGCTGGGCATTCGGTTGGCTATGACTATGGCTGAATTGGACGAATTTTATTCGATCGCCGCTGGCGACGACCCAAGTCATCCAGATGATCTACTGGTCTGGCTACGACAGCGATTGTCGCGAGATGACGACGACACAAGCCGAATGACATCAAGGAGTATTGAGCCGTGAACGTCGTCTACGGCAATTCATGCGGCCTTGGCTTCCGCGGCGCTGCCGCCAAGAGCGACGAATAGTCGCTGACGGATCGACTTCGAGTCGGCGTCATACCCGGCATTAAATCGTGCGGACCAGCGCTCTTGCACGCCTTCTTCGCGTCCCCATGATTTCCACACGACACGGAATTCTGGCAATGTCAATCGCTTGACGCGAAACTTCTCAGAGACCGGACCGGTCGACAACGTCGCCAACGCCGCGTGCAGTTGGGTCACGTACTGGCGATACAATGGATAGATTGCGTCAGCGTCCATGCTAATCCAGTCCCTTCTATCGCCGATGGGGCCATCATCCTTGATGGTACGCGCGAGCCGCGTCGGGTGGCGATATTGTATCGAAGCCCCTGCTATGGAGAAGCCCAATTCCCTCGCCCCGCACCATGTTTTATTTGCGCCCAGCCACGCCGACGGCTATGCTAGCAGGCTCGTAGTCGAATGTCCCGCCTTGAGCCCGTTCTGGGCGAACTGACAGCGGACGGCATAGGGACACAGAGCGGAGGGCCAGAGAGCCTTAGCGCCGCCCATCGTAAAAGTAGTCGAGTCGCTTGCGGCTTTGCAGGGAGTGCAGGGGACGTAAGATGCAGCGGCAGGAAAAGCGGACCATCTCCCACTTGCTGTACAGTTCAAACTTGCGGCCCGAACTGAGGTGTGGCTGGCCGGTTAAGATGGTCATCCGCAAGCCGTGCGTCTTGCCCCAGCGCCGCAGCCGGCGGCTGAGGTCGATTTCTTCGGCGGCGTAAAGGGTGTCGCTGAAGCCGTCGATTTCGCGAAAGGCATCGGTCCGACAGAATAGATACGAGCCGGCGGCCCAGCGCATGGTCCGCGAGATGGTGTTCCACACGACCAGCATCACGGCGCCCCACCAGGGCGTCGGATCGAGTGCGACGACGCAGCCGCCGGCGACGTAACGATCGGACGCGATCGCTGCGAGCGTCTCTCGCAGCGTCTTGGCGTGCAGCCGCGAATCGGCGTCAATGAACAACAGCCAATCGCCGTCGGCCGCCGCTGCCCCGGCGTTACGCGCCCCGGCGATATGATTGACCGGTTCGAAGACGACCGTCGCCCCGGCGTCGCGCCCGATCTGCCCGGTCGCGTCGGTCGAGTTGTTATCGACAACGATCGTCTCGAACGCCCAGCCATCGACGCCATCACCAACGTCCTCCAGCGCCGCCTTCACGCTGCTCAGGCAATGGGGAAGCTCCTTCTCTTCGTTGAACGCCGGAATGATGATGGAGAGCTTCATGGTGAGATTAAAGTGACTTCAACGCAAAGACGCGAGGGCGCAGAGACGCAAAGGAGTTTGGGAAAGGAGGAAGGATGAACAGTTTTCAATTTGCATTTTTCATTTTTCAATTTTCAATTCCCCCCAACTCCGCGCTACGCCCTCTCTCCTTCCCTCCCTCTCTCCTGCCCAAATCACTTCTCAACCCGATAAACATACTCCGCCGTGCGCAAGATCAACGCCTTACCGGTCACCGCCGGCGAGGCCATGAATCGCCCGTCGAGTTGATTACTTGCCAACGGTGCGTATTTTCGGCCCGGCTTGATGACGGTGGTTACGCCCTCTTCGCTGAAAAAATAAATCCGCCCGTCGACGTAAAGCGGCGAGGCCGAATACTTGCCGCCGAGCCGCTCTTGCCACACGGCTTCACCCGTCTTTAGTTCCAGGCAGGTGATAACGCCCGCGTCGCTGACCACGTACAGCAAATCGCCGACGATCAACTGCGAGGGCCGCGTCGGCATGCTCTTGCGATACCTCCACGCGACGTGCGTCTTGGTCACGTCGCCGCGCCCGGTGGGCCGCACCGCCAGCAGTTTGTCGCCGCCGGCGGCCGTGTTGAACACGACCAGCCCGTTGCTATAAACCGGTCGGGCACAGACGTTCATGCCGCCGCAGCGAACTCGCCATAATTCCTTGCCGGTGGCCGGGTCGTAGGAAATCGCGGCGGTCGCACAGGGGCTGATCAACTGAGCCTTGCCGTCGACATCAATCACCACGGGCGTGCTGTAGGCCTTGCAATGATCGCCGTTGCCAGCCCATTTTTTGATGTCGCGGTCGGTTTTCCAAATCGTCTCGCCGGTGGTTTTGTCGAGCGCGACCATGTATTGATAGTCGGCTCCGTCGAAGTTCATAATCAGCAGCTTGCCGTAGATGATCGGCGAAGAGGCCGGCCCGCGGAAATGATCGCAGGGCAGATCGCGGCGCTCCCACAGCCGCTGGCCGGTTTTTGTGTCGAGACAGGCCGTGCCGTAACTGCCAAAGTGAATATAGACGCGGCCCTCTTCGATGGCCGGCGTACACGAGGCGTAGGTGTTCATCTTGGTGATGAATTGCGGCTTGGCGATGTCCCACATCTTGATGTCGTGGGCGATCTTGCCGCTGGTCTTGTCGAGACAGATCGCCGACATCGTTTTGCCGTCGAGCGTGGCGGTGGTCACCCAGATTTGATCGCCCCAGACCACCGGCGACGACCAGCCGCGGCCATGTACGGCGGTTTTCCAGGTGACGTTTTGCGTTTCGCTCCACGAAAGCGCGATGCCCGTCGCGTCGGAATGGCCGTTGCCCGGCGTGCCGCGAAACTCCGGCCAGTTTTCGCCGGCGTGGGCCAGCGGGATGAAAAGCAACGTCAGTGAGATGAACAGAAAGTTTCGCATCCGGAGCTCCTGCATGGATCGTGTAGGGAGGGCGAGATTCATTATAGCCGCAATGCCACCCCACAACCATAAAGCCGCGACCGTTGGTCGCGCCTGGGTCGTTGTCATGCGGAGCATGACCTACGCGCGCAAATCGTACGACATCAGCACGATGTCTACTTCGTTATAAACCGCCCGCTCGAATGTGCCCCAACCCAAGCCGGCATACAGCCGCTCCTGATCCATCGTGAACAAATAGAGCTTCTCGTACTCGAGCGCCTCGGCCTCTTCCACGATCCGCTGTACCAAGGCGCTGCCGATTCCGCGTCGGCGATGCTCCTGTGGCACATACACACTGGCCAGCCATGGCGAAAGATCGGTCCGCGTCGGCAGGTCGCTGTCGATCAGACTGGCCGACCCGAGCAGCGAATCGCCATCGATCGCCACCACGGTCGTCGGCATTTGCCGGCCGCCGAGGTGCGTCTGCAATCGCTCGGCCCGCTCGGCAAGCGTCCGCTGCGGATTCAAATACGACCACTGATCGTGATGCCAGCGGGCCAGCGCGGGAATGTGCCGGGCGTGATGCTCCAGATACTCGAGGTTCATGGCGCCCATTGTAGGAGGCGTCTGGGACGGCGATCAAGGTAACTAAGCGGAAGGAGGCTGCCAGGCTCACGATCTCCGTCAGAGTCGTTTCAACCGGAGCGGAACTTGAGAAATTCATCCGCGAATCACGGATCGCCTAATTTACTCGACCAACATTCGGCCAAAGTAGGTTAGAGTTGAGATACCGGGCATCGGAGGCGTGCGTGGGTCGCCAAGCGACCGCTTGCTTTCGGCCCGACATAAATTTGGCTTTCTCACCCCCGTGATTTGGGGTAGGACCGGTCGCATCATTGGTCCTGCCCCATTTTTTTGCCTTCTGCTCACCGCCAGTCGGCCTCTTGAGTCGCCAGTTCTTTGGGGTTATTAACGAAAGATACGTTAGGGGTAACCGCCCGCGCGAAGCCCCGTGTTCTGGCCCGTGTCCGCACGGCACGTCTCGCCTGACGAGCCCCCGCCTGGGCCGCAGCCGAGGCTCCGTTTTGGTAAAAAGCCTGGCGAAGCGGGCCAACAGCGCTTGACACCTGCGGTGGTTTTCTTAAAAAAGGCGTTTGAATTACAGGTGTTAGGCTGGGCGTGCGAGCGCCGTTGAAGGAGGACGAGACGAATGAACAGCGTAATTGCAGTGGGAGAGCCGATTGTGACCGCCCCCTGCGGTGTACCATTTCATCAGGACATTGGTTTCCGCGGTAAATCTCCCGATGCGGCGGGCAGTTCGAGCCTCGGCGCGTTGCCGGACGATGACGAAGCGCAAGAGGCGGACGACGAATTCGACGACGATGACTTTGACGACGAATTCGACGATGACTTCGATGAAAGCTCGGATACGGACGACGATTTCGACGACGACCTCGACGATGAGGCGGATGGCGAGGCCGATGGCGATCTCGACACCGCGTCGATTTTACGCCGCCCCGGGTAACCAACTGATGCTCCAACTCGCCTCCCAGGTCGACGAAGCCGTCGCCGTGATTCACCAGAGTTGGCGGCGAACGGTCCGCGTCGGGCTGATCCTGGGCACTGGCTTGGGCGAATTGGCGCAGCGCATCGAGACCGAAGCAACGCTCGACTACGCTCAGATTCCACACTTCCCGCGGTCGACCTCGGTGGGCCATGCCGGGCAGTTGGTCTGCGGACAGCTCGAGGGCCACGCGGTCGTCGCCATGGAAGGCCGCTTTCATGCTTACGAGGGTTACTCGCAGGCCGAGATCACCTTTCCGGTACGCGTGATGCGCGCGCTGGGCGCCGAAGTGCTGATCGTCTCGAACGCCTGCGGCGGCATGAATCCCGATTACAACAGCGGCGATATCGTCGTGATCGACGACCACATCAACCTGATGAATGGGAATCCGCTGATCGGCGTGAACGACGACGGGCTCGGGCCGCGGTTCCCCGACATGTGCCGCCCTTACGATCCCGAGTTGATCGACGTGGCGCTCGGAATCGCTCGGGACGAAAACATCACGGCGCATCGGGGCGTCTACGTCGCCGTAACCGGGCCGAACCTGGAGACGCGAGCCGAATATCGTTTTCTGCGAACCATCGGCGCCGACGTGGTCGGCATGTCGACCGTGCCCGAGGTGATTGTGGCGGTGCATGCCGGGATGAGGGTGCTGGGGCTGTCGGTGGTGACTGATATGTGTCTGCCGGATACATTGCAGCCGGCGGTCGTGGAGGAGATCCTCGCGGTGGCCGCGGCGGCCGAACCGAATTTGCGGGCGATGGTGTTGGGGACGTTGCGGAAATTGGACGTGGGGTAACGAAAATCGGGTGCCCCTGGGTGGCTTGCCCGCCCTTGTGGCACAGGCGTCTCGCCTGTGTTTCACCGGCGGGACGCCGGTGCCACGGGCGAGCAAGGGCAGGCAAGCAGGTGGAGACAAAGCATGTCGCGAGAAACCAGCCACACGGAATTTTCTCGAGCGCTACGCCTGATGCCGGGTGGGGTGAATAGCCCGGCGCGCGCGTTCGGGGCGGTGGGGGGCGAGCCGGTTTTCTTCGAGCGGGGCGAGGGGGCGTATCTGTTCGACGTCGACGGAAACCGCTACATCGACTACATCGGCTCCTGGGGGCCACTGATCCTCGGGCATGCCCAGCCACAGGTCACCGAGGCATTGCAAGCCGCCGTGGCACGTGGCACCAGCTTTGGCGCCCCGACGGTGGCCGAGAGTGATCTGGCTGAGTTGATCGTCGAGGCCGTGCCGTCCGTCGAAAAAGTCCGGCTGGTCAACTCCGGCACCGAGGCGACGATGAGCGCCATTCGCCTGGCCCGCGGCTTCACCGGGCGCGACGTGATTGTCAAGTTCGCCGGTAACTATCACGGGCACGTCGACAGCCTGTTGGTCTCGGCCGGCAGCAGCGCGGCGACGCTGGGTGTTCCGAATTCGCCGGGAGTGACGGCCGGTACGACGCGGGACACGCTTGTGCTGGCCTACAACGACGTCGGCGCGCTAGCGGAAGCGTTCGCGCAGCACGGAGAGCGGATCGCCGGCGTAATCTTCGAGCCGATTGTCGGCAATATGGGCTGTGTGGTGCCGACGGGCGAGTTTCTCACGGCGCTCGGCGAACAGTGTGACAAGCACGGAGCGCTGCTGATCTGCGACGAGGTGATGACCGGCTTTCGTGTGGCTTACGGCGGGGCCCAGTCGCTTTTGAACATCAAGCCCGACCTGACGACGCTGGGCAAGATTGTCGGCGGTGGTCTGCCGGTCGGCGCTTACGGAGGGCGGGGCGACGTGATGGACCACGTGCTGCCGGCCGGCGAGGTGTTTCAGGCCGGCACGCTCAGCGGCAATCCGCTGGCCACGGCGGCCGGCATTGCCACGCTGCGGCTGCTGCGCGACGAGCCACCGTATCAGCGGCTCGATGAATTGTCGGCACGATTGGCCGACGGACTCTCGCAGGCCGCCACAGCCGCCGACGTGCCCCATCAGGTGCAGCGTGTCGGCAGCATGCTGACGTTGTTCTTTAATCCCCAGCCGGTCATCAACTGGGACACCGCCAGCCGCAGCGACACCGACCGTTACGGCAAGTATTTCTGGGGCATGATCGATCGCGGCATTTATCTGCCGTGTAGCCAGTACGAGGCCCTGTTCGTCTCGGCGGCGCACAGCGAGCAGGATGTCGACGCGACCGTCGAAGCGGCCCGAGACGTTATGGCGGGGCTGTAGGTTATGCTTTAGCATAACAACATCCACGCAACGTCGTCGCTGGCGCGGTGTTATGCTGAAGCATAACCTACGGAGAATTACGTGCGGCGCGACCAATGGTCGCGGCTTTACATTTATTTCTCCGACATCGCCTTCCAGAGCCGCGGCGGGCTAATCGGCAGCTCTCGCATACGGCAGTTGGTGGCCCGATAGATGGCCGCGGCGATGGCGGCCGGGGGCGGCACGATCGGCGTCTCGCCGACGCCGCGCACTCCGTAGGGGTGATCGGGATTGGGCACCTCGACGATGATGCAGTCGATCATCGGCACGTCCAAGCAGGTCGGCATGCGATAGTCGAGGAAGCTGGCGTTTTGCATCTCGCCCGAGTCATTGAAGAAATACTCTTCGTTCAGCGTCCAGCCGATGCCCTGCACGGCGCCGCCCTGCATCTGGCCCTCGACATAACTGGGGTGAATCGCCTTGCCGGCGTCTAGCACCGTCGTGTAACGCAGGATCGTCGTCTTGCCGGTCTCGGGGTCGACCTCGACGTCGACGATGTGGGCGCCGAACGTGTTGGTCGATCCTTCCGGCGAAACGGCCCCCCGAGCCACGATCGGTCCGCCGGTCTCATGCAGCTTGCCGGCCAATTCCTTAAAGTTCATCGACTGACCGTTGCTGCTGTAGACGCCCTCGTCGTGCTCGACCGTGCTGGCGTCGCACTCCCACAGCAAAGCGGCCCGTTGTTTCATCTGGGCGATGATGTCCAGCCCACACTCGTAAGCCGCCATGCCGGTGGCGAAGGTCACGCGGCTGCCGCCGGTGACATCGGTGTAGCCGACGCTGTCGGTGTCGACCACCTTGGGGTGTACCTCTTCGGCGGTGATGCCGAGCGTTTCGGCAAGCTGCATGGCGATGCTGGTCCGCGATCCGCCGATGTCGGTCGAGCCTTCGATCAACTCGACCGTGCCGTCGGAGTTGACGTTGCCGGCCACGCTCGACTTGAGCCCGATGTTGAACCAGAACCCGGCCGCGATGCCGCGCCCTCGGTTGGGGCCTTCCAGCGGCGTGTTGAAATGCTCGCTGGCCTTAACCGCTTCGAGCACTTCGATAAATCCGACGCGCGGATAAACCGGCCCGTCGACCCGCCGCGTGCCTTCCTTGGCGGCGTTGATCAGCCGCAACTCGACCGGGTCGATGCCCAGCTTTTCGGCCAATTCGTCGACGACGCTCTCGCAAGCGAAGGCGGCTTGCGTCGCCCCCGGGGCCCGATAGGCCTGGGTCTTCGGCTTGTTCAGGCAAACGTCGTAACCGTCGACCTTGGCATTGGCGAAGTCGTAACAGCTAAACACGCACATGCAGCCCGGGCCGATCATGCCACCGGGATACGCGCCGGCGTCGTAGGCCAGCCAGGCCTCGCCGGCGGTGAAGCGGCCGTCTTTCGTGGCGCCGATCTTCACCCGCACGAACGAGCCGGGCGTCGGGCCGGTGCCCTCGAACACTTCATCGCGGTTCATGGTCATCTGGACCGGCCGGCCACACTTACGGCTGAGCAGCGCGGCGACCGGTTCCAGATAGACCGAGATCTTCCCGCCGAATCCGCCGCCGATTTCGCACGGCGTAACGGTCACTTGCGAGACGGGAATCTGTAGCAGTTCGGCCGTCTGCTGCCGGCAGGTGAACGAGCCTTGCGTCGAAGTCCAGACCGACACGTGGCCGTCCTGGTTCCACAGCACCGTCGAGACATGCGGCTCGATGTAGCCCTGATGCACGCTGGCCGTTTTGTATTCGCGCTCGATGACGACGTCGGCCTCGGCGAAGCCCTGCTCGACGTCGCCCGTCTCAAAGTGCAGGTGCGTCGCCACGTTGGTCGGCTCCTCGCCCTTCTCGCCCATCGAATCGGTGCGTAGGTCTTCATGCAGCAGCGGCGCGTCGTCCTTCATCGCGTCGAGCACCCAAGTGGTCGACGGCAGCGGTTCGTACTGGACGCGGATCAGCTTCACCGCTTCTTCGGCCGTGTGTACATCGCGAGCGGCCACCGCGGCCACCGCGTGACCCTTGTAGAGCACCTTATCGCGGGCGAGCAGGTTGGCGCTCAGATCGGCCAGATTCACCGAGCCTTCGCCAAGATTGGCGATCTTATCTTGCAGATCGGGAAAGTCAGCCCCGGTCACCACGGCGTACACGCCGGGAAACGCCTCCGCCGCCGACGTGTCGATCGACTTAACGCGGGCATGAGCATGAGGGCTGCGCAAGATGCGCCCGTGAACGAGCCCCGTCATCTTGACGTCGCCCCCGTAAATCGCCCGCCCCGTAACCTTGTCCGCCCCGTCGTGTCGAATGGGGCGCGTGCCGATAACTTTGTATTTTTTCGTTGCAGAAACCGTCATGGATTACGAACTCCTTGAATCAGCGCTAGTTTCCTGAATGCCTTCAGCCCGTGGCATTCGATTGCGAATCTGTTTTACGAGCGTCTTGGCGCTCACGTGGTTTTGATACCACAACACGAGACAAATCACGCCAATAACAAAGAAGATCGCTGTCAGGCAGACGTAGACCGTGAACGTCTTGACCGACGGGACGTCGACGGTAATCAACGTGAGAAACAGAGACAGCGAAACCGGTATCAGAGTCAGGGAGAAATTGAGCAGTATCGAGGCGGGAGAGCCTTTCTCAAGACTGTCCAATTCGTGCTCTTGGATTTCCCAGACCTTGAGCTCGCCAAGCGGCGCGCGTCGCATGACCGGATCGAGGCGTGTTTCTTCAGCCATCATGCAACCTAATTGATAGCGATTCTATGCTTGTGTCGTGGAAATTACCTGCACTGAAGCTCGCACCGTCCCCGCGTTTCCGCCAAGGTCGATGGCAAGATGCCAGTGTCCAGACCGCGGCGCATCGACCTTGAACGGTGATGTCTTTACGTGACCGCCAAAATAGCGAAACGGTCGCCCATTACGGTAACTCTGGTAATTCGGCGTGTCCATTAACTGAACATTAGCGGGATGATTCAACGTGACTTCAATCACGTCACCCTGCTTCAAGTCGAATTCGTTGTGCAGATGATCCATCTTATGCGCTCCCAATATGAGCACTTCGCCGTAAGAGTTGTGATACACTTGCCCCCTACATTGTATACGTAACTCGAAGCGAAATCTATTGTGTTTCCGTCACAATCAATGCGGATTTCCTCATTCAGTTGCAGCCAATTCCATCTGCGCCGCGTCTTGCACGGCCCGCACGATCTTGTCGTAGCCGGTGCAGCGACACAGGTTGCCGGCCAGATTGAAGCGGATCTGCTCTTCGGTGGGATTGGGAAACTTTTCCAGCAGCGCCTTGGCCGCCACCAGGAATCCGGGCGTGCAGATGCCGCACTGCAACGCCGCCCCTTCGAGAAAGCACTGCTGCAACGGGTGCAGCCGCGAGTCGCAGGCGATCGACTCGACCGTTTCGATCTGGGCCCCTTCGACCTCGACCGCCAACACCAGACAGCTATCGACCGGCCGCCCGTCGAGCATCACCGTACAGGCCCCGCAGTTTCCGTTGTTGCAGCCCTCCTTCGCCCCGGTCAAATTGAGCGTATCGCGCAACACCTCCAGCAAGCTTTGCCGAGCCTCGCAAAGAAACTCCGTCGGCTCCCCGTTGATCGTCGTCGTGACGTGGATTTTTTTCGTCATGGTTTCCCCTGCCAGCGCGTAGGTCATGCTTTAGCATAACAACACGTATGTAATGTCGCGGCCGATGCGGTGTTATGCTGAAGCATAACCTACGCCCCAAGTCCACTCCCCAACCCCAGTCGCCGCCGGAAGGCAGAGGTTCCGCCGCAAACCAATCCGCGTACCACCCCCCTCTCGCCTGAATTTGTACCAGAAACGCCCTAGGCGGGCAATTGGCGCGGCACGTCGAGAATCGACGTCGGCGCGACTAAGGATCGCACCGGACGCGGTGTCTCGGAGATCGTGAGCTTGGCCCGGCGCGAAAGAGGGGCACCGTAATTCAGCGATCGTTTGACCGCTTGAATTCTTGACCCGTTTCGACAACCTCAATGCCTAGCCACGCTGCCCGCTCCTATTGCCCAGCCGGCAAAATATCCGCTATACTTGGAGCTTGTCCAGGCTAGATGTCGAATTTCGTGCCACGGCCCTCTTCGACAGCCATGAGTCTCGGAAAAAAAAGGGCAAATCGATACTTGCACCCCTAGCTCAATTGGGTAGTGTTCGCAAACACGAAAAACCCCTGTTTTCTAGAGGTTTTTTGCGTTTTTAGACACTGCCGAGGCGCCGAATTTTACCTGATTTGACCCTGTTTCACCCTGATTTAGTGCCGTTTTTAGTGCCGTACAATACGAGTCATTTTACATGGCAGCATCGCGCGTTACTAGAGTGCGATTTTAGTCGACCTTTCAGAGCGTGCGAACCAACCCGCCCAGATCATTGCACCCCCACGACTTGTGTGCTAGCCTCACGTCATCGGACTGAGCCCAAATACTAGGAGGCTTAGACATGTCTGACGCGAATGGCACTGATATTTTCGTAACTCGTTACAGGAAACTGATCTAAGTGAAAGCGGCCTGCCTTGCTTAATTTGGTTGGGTGTTGTCATTCAACCCTGCTAGCAAGGAGGCCGCTATGAGGAATTGT
>JADFKK010000268.1 GCA_022564995.1 Planctomycetota bacterium
ATGAACGAAACAGGTTACCGGGACGAAAAACGGCGAAACCACGCTCCCAGGTGGGGAAAGCGCGAACGGCAAGTATAGCAAGATCGCCACTGGGTCGGCAAGAGGGCCTCGATTCTGGCATTTCCTCGCGGCAACACCGGGAAGGGTTTTGGCATGGGAAATACAAGCACGACGCGCAAGCGAGTGGGTCTTTTCACTCGCTGGGACTCACTCGCTTGCGCGTCGTGCTTGTATTCGTGGTTTGTGACCAGCTAAAATCCTTCACGGCCTTGCCCTTGCGGGTGGAATTGAGCTACGCTTTGCCGAAGTCGACACCATATAGCGGTGGAACCATGACGACACTACAGCAGGAAGGCCATTCGGCACAGGTTGAGATTTATCTGCATGTCGCCGACCGGCGATTGCGCGTGGCGCAAGTCGGACCCGATTCCATGATTCTACGCGATCAGCTCGATTGTCCACCCTCCAGCGCCCAAGTTTCCATCAGCGTCGACGGCCACGAAGAGATTCACGACATCTGGCTGTACGAGGGAATTGGCCAGTCGCGCTGTGTCAGGTTTTTCTAGTGCGTCGTCGGTCCATTCGACCGGTCGGACCGTTTTGTGCCCTTCCCCTCCCTTGCCCCAGGTCGGATAATGCGGGAGGAGTAAAACGCAATGTCGAGCGACCCACACAACGACGAGCCCGCTCCAGACATCACCTCCCCGGCACTTGAGACCCCGTACTGCGTCAAGTGTGTGGCGAACCTGAAACACCAACACCCATGGGACACGTTCAGGAAACTGTTGTGGGTGATTCTATTGCTGATTCTTGGCTTCATTTGCTTCAACCTTGAACCACAGGGTGTTGAGACAAAGGTTGCGGCATCGGTGGCCGAGATCGAAAAGGCGGGCGGAATCCTTACCTACGATCCGGGCGATGATGACGATCCCGTCACTGTGATTCTTCGCGGCGGAGACGTCACAGATGATGCGATGGAACATCTGGGTTGGCTGGATCTGAGAGAGTTGGATCTCTCGCACTCCAGCGTCACCGACACCGGACTGAATTACTTGAAAGGCATGAAAAACCTCAGACGTCTCGACCTCCGGTTCACCAAGGTCACCAACACCGGAGTAAAAGAACTCCAGAAGGCATTGCCGATGTGCGAGATCATCCGATAGTCGCTGTCGGTCGCCCATCGCGATGCCATGCTCCCATCAGGATGTCACGCAGCCAGCGTATTTTGTTGAAAGGCTCAATGACTCCACTCGAACGAAGGGTATCACCATGATTCGAATGCTGAGTCTACTTGTGACTTCGGTGGCGTGCTTGCTCTCGGGCTTCGCTGTCGCCGATGACGCCAAGTTCACTCCTCTCTTCGACGGCAAATCGCTGGCCGGGTGGAAGACGATCGGCGACGGCACCTGGAAAGTTGCCGGTGGCGTGATCCACGGCTCGAGCGACACTTCGCAGAAGCGTCATGGGTATCTTTATACGGTGAAGCAATACGGCGACTTTGTTGTGCGGTTGGAATTTAAGACGGCCAGCGGCGATAGCGGGCTGTATTTTCGGGTCGAGCGCAAGGACAACGAGCTGATTGGGATGCAGGCTAATATCGATCCGCGGGGCGATACGGGCGGGCTGTATGAGATCGGCGGGCGGAAGTGGGTGGTGCGACCGAAGGCCGAGGCGGTGAAGAAATACTTCAGGCCGGGCGAGTGGAACGAAATGATCGTCACGGCCCGCGGCCGGCACATCACGGTCCGCGTCAACGGCATCCTCGCCGCCGAAGTGGAAAACGACACCGGCCGCACCCGCGGGCAGATCGCCAAGCAGAAGGTCGACGTGCAGTTCAAAGACGTTGAACTCGCAAAGTAGACGCGGCATCTTGCCGCGTTGGGTGTAACGTGCGATGCTATGTCTTGCACGGTTACGAGTGGCTCGTTTAACGGCAAGCCATTTTCATCCGCGAGCAGCAAGGAAAGCGGCGAGACGCCGCTTCTACTTTGCCATGTCTCTATTCGCCGCCGCCGAAGAAGCTAACCGCCGCCGTGCGCAGCCGCTGGCTGCGCGGATGCGGCCGGTGAGCTTGGACGAATTCGTCGGGCAGGAGCATTTTCTTGGCCCCGGCAAGCTGCTGCGGCGCTTGCTCAAGGCGGGCCGGCTGACCTCGGTGATCTTTTGCGGCCCGCCGGGAACCGGCAAGACGACGCTGGCCCGGCTGCTGGCCGGCGAGGTGCGGGCTCGCTTCGTGCAGCTTAGCGCGGTGACCAGCGGGGTTAAGGAGCTGCGCGAATTCTTGCATGAAGCCCGCGATCAGCTTTCGGCCGACGGGCAAAAGACGCTGCTGTTTATCGACGAGATTCACCGCTTCAACAAGGCCCAGCAAGACGCGCTGCTGCCCGACGTCGAAGAGGGCGTGGTGATTCTGGTCGGCGCGACCACCTCGAATCCGTTCTTCGCGGTCAACAGCGCCCTGGTCAGCCGCAGCCAGATATTTCAGTTCGAGCCGCTCTCGGTCGACGAGATCAAATCGCTCTTGCGGCGGGCACTTGACGATCCGCACCGCGGACTCGGCGAGCACAATGTTCGTATGCACGACGAGGCCCTGGACTTTCTGGCCGAAGTTAGCGACGGCGACGCGCGACGGGCGCTCGGCGCGCTGGAAGTCGGCGTGCTCTCCAGCGACCAGCGGCCATTAGAATTCACCCACGAGTTAGCCGCCGAGTCGGTGCAGCGCAAGCCGATCGTGTACGACCGCGACGGTGATTCGCATTACGACGCGGCCAGCGCTCTGATCAAGAGCATCCGCGGCAGCGACCCCGACGCCGGCTTGTATTGGCTGGCCAAAATGCTCGAGGCCGGCGAGGACGTGCGGTTCGTGACTCGCCGGCTGGTGATCCTGGCCAGCGAAGACGTCGGGAACGCCGATCCACAGGCATTGCCTTTGGCCGTGGCAACGATGCAAGCCTGCGAATTCATCGGGCTGCCCGAGTGTCAACTGACGCTGGCCCAGGCGGTCACCTATCTGGCCTGCGCGCCGAAGAGCAACGCGGTGACCGTGGCCATCGCCGAAGCGCGGGCCGACGTCCGCGAGGGCCGGCTGATTCCGGTGCCGGTCCACCTGCGCGATCGGCATTACGCCGGCGCCAAGCGGCTCGGCCACGGCGAAGGTTATGAATATTCCCACGACAGCGCAGGCGGCATCGCCGCCCAAGATTACCTCGGCGTCGATCGCCAGTATTACCGCCCGGTTTCGCGCGGCTTTGAGGTCGAGCTGGCCCAGCGGCTGGAGGCGATTCGCGCGAAACTTCGCGAGGGGAAGGGCTAGTAAGTGGGCGCCTTGCCGCGACGCGAACGAGAGGGGGAGAAGGAGGGAGGGGGCGAGTGGGAGAAAAGATCCGCAAAAGCCCGCAGCCCCGGCACGTGACGAAGACGGGTGTTGGCTCCGAGGCCGATGCTTCCGACGCGAATGGTGTTCAGGGGGTTGGAGTTATCAGGGTGGCCGGTGGTCGAGCGTAGCGAGCCCCCAGCACCGGCTCCATTATTCCCGCACCCGAGCCGATCAACAAGGCTCATCGCGCGAGCACGATGCAACGGATCGAATTGAAAGAAAAGTTGCCCGCGAATAACGCGAATCGACGCGAATGCTCTGGATTGCGGCCCGGCGCGCCGGCGCGACCAATGGTCGCGGCTTTACAGTTTATTCGCGTACATTCGCGTTATTCGCGGGCAATCCTTTTCTTCTTTCGCGGGCTGAATTCCCGCCTCCTGTCATCGACCGGCCACGTCGTCTATACTCGCCGGCGTTCTGATTTCTTGCCGTGCGAGGACACGATGACCGACCGCTTCTGTGACTTGCCGTTACCCGAGGGCGTTGATCCGACGGGGCCGACGACTGCCACTTCGCTGGCGTTTACGGAAGGGCCGGCGGTGGACGGGGAAGGGAATGTCTTTTTTTCGGACATCATGAACAATCGGATTATGCGACTGGCAACCGACGGGACGTGCGACGTGTTTCGCCAGCCGAGCGGGCGGACGAACGGGCAGACGTTCGATGCGGCGGGGCGGCTGTATCATTGCGAGGGCGCGGAGTTTGGGCCCGGCGGCGGGCGGCGGGTGACGCGGACCGATTTGTCGAGCGGCGAATACGAAGTGCTCACCGAGCGTTACGACGGTGTGCGATACAACGCGCCGAATGACATCTGCATCGATGGCCGTGGACGGGCCTATTTTACCGATCCGTGCTACGGTGATCGCAGTCAGATGGAGATGGAGATCGAGGGCGTTTATCGCATCGACACGGACGGGACGGTGACGCGGATCATCCAACAGCCCGACATCGAGCGGCCGAACGGGATCGCGGTAACGCAGGATTCGCGGACGTTGTACCTGGTCGATAGCTGTCCGACGATGGGCGGCAATCGCAAGATCTGGGGCTTCGATCTGGACGAGGGCGGAAATCCCTCGAACCAGCGGGTCGTGTTCGACTTCGCCCCCGGACGCGGCGGCGACGGGATGCGGCTCGACGTCGAGGGCAATCTGTACGTGGCCGCCGGCATCGCGCAGCCCCGCGGAGAGCACGAAACGGCCGACGTGCCGCCGGGGATTTACGTCATTTCACCCGAGGGTCAGCTCAAGAGCCGCATCCCGATTGGCGAAGACGTGCTGACGAATCTGGCGTTCGGCGGGCCGGATGGTAAGACGTTGTACATCACCGCTGGGAAAACATTGTTTACGACACGGGTGTCGATCGCGGGGCAGGTGGCGTATCCGAAGTTTGAGGCGTGACGATCGAGACGTATGTAAAGCCGCGACCAGTGGTCGCGCAATGTTTCGCGCCGGCGCGACCAACGGTCGCGGCTTTATGGAGTTTTCGTATGCGACTCATCATCCACCCGCCCGTCGAGCCGGCCCGACTTGAAAAAATCATCGCGGCGGCCGGCGACATGACCGTCGTCAACGCCGACGACGAAGCCGCCGCTCTCGCCGCGATGTCCGAGGCCGACGCCTTCTTCGGCAAGCTCAGCCCGCCGCTGTTGGCCGCCTCCAAAAAGCTCCGCTGGGTGCAATCGCCGACGGCCAGCTTGGAACACTACGTGTTTCCCGAACTGGTCGAACACCCTTGCACGCTGACCAATATGCGCGGCCTGTTCAACGACAACATTGCCGATCAGGTGTTCGGCTACATTCTCTGCTTCGCGCGGAATCTGCACTTATACGTTCGCAATCAACTGCAAGCCCGTTGGGCGCCCGTCGGCGGCGAAGACGAACGGGTCAACTTTACGACCGGGCCGGCCTACGTGACGGGAATCGACGCGGCCCATCAAAACCTGGCCGATCAAACCATCGGCATCGTCGGCCTGGGCGGCATCGGCGGCGAGATCGCCCGCCGAGCCGCGGCCTGGGGCATTCGCGTGATCGCGGTCGACGCAGCCCGCACGGACAAGCCCGACGGCGTCGCCGAACTATGGTCGACCGACCGGCTCGACGATCTCTTGGCCGAGAGCGATTACGTCGTGGTCGCCGCTCCGCACACGCCCGACACCGAGCAGCTTTTCGTCCGCGAGAAATTCGCCAAGATGAAACCGACGGCTTACTTCATCAACATCGGCCGCGGCGCGATCGTGAGTCTGTCTGATTTGCACGCGGCCCTGGAATCCGGCCAAATCGCCGGTGCCGCCCTCGACGTCTACGAAATCGAACCGCTGCCGTCCGATCATCCGCTCTGGCAATTACCCAACGTAATCCTCACCCCGCACGTCGCCGGCTATTCGCCGCGCATCGCCGAGCGTCATCTGGCGGTGTTGCTCGACAACATCCGCCGCTTCGTCCGCGGGGAAACACTGGTGAACATCGCCGATAAACGGCGTTGGTTCTAATCCCAACGAATTGAATCGCACATGACGTCTCTGGAACTGATCGCCACCGCTTCGACCGGATTGGAAGCTGTTGTGGGCCGCGAATTGCGAGCGTTGGGTTACGAGCCGCGGGTGGTGCAGCCCGGCTGGCTGCTGTTCGAGGGTGACGCGGCGGCCATCGCCCGCAGCAATCTTTGGCTGCGGACCGCCGAGCGCGTGTTGATTCGCCTCGGCACGTTTCCGGCGACCGACTTCGGGCAGCTTTTCGACGGCACCTTCGCGCTGCCGTGGGACCAGTGGCTGCCGGCCGATGCGGAATTTCCGGTCAACGGCCGCTCCGTCAAATCGCAGCTTTCCAGTGTGCCGGCCTGTCAGAAAATCGTCAAGAAGGCGATCGTCGAAAAACTTCGCGCCGCCCACGGGGTCGAGACTCTGGACGAAACCGGGCCGCGCGTCGTGGTCGAAGTCGCGCTGCTGGAAAATCAAGCGACGCTGGTGATCGACACAACCGGTGCGGGCTTGCACAAGCGCGGCTATCGCAAACTGTCAGGCCGCGCGCCGCTGCGGGAAACGCTGGCGGCGGCGATGGTGAAGCTTAGTTACTGGCGGCCCGATCGTCCGTTGATCGATCCGTTTTGTGGCACCGGCACGATTCCGATCGAGGCGGCGCTGATCGGCCGCAACATGGCCCCGGGGCTACAGCGCACGTTCGCCGCCGAAGATTGGCCGGCGCTTGCGGCGGAGCTTTGGACCGAGGCCCGGTGCGAAGCCCGCGACTTGGCCAAGCCGAACATCCCGGGGCGGATTATCGGCACCGACGTCGACGGGGAAGTGCTCAGCCTGGCTCGTTATCACGCTCAGCAGGCCGGCGTCGATGAGCAGATTCACTTTCAACGCCGCGACTTCGCCGACATGCGCGGCAAGGGCGATTACGGCTGCGTGATCTGCAATCCGCCCTATGGAGAGCGGATGAGCGATGCGGCCGAAGTCGAACGGCTTTATCGATCGATGCCCGAGGTGCTGCGGGGCCAGAAGACTTGGTCGCATTACATTCTCACTTCGCACGAGAACTTCGAGCAGATCATCGGCCAAAAAGCCGACCGCCGGCGAAAGCTTTATAACGGCAACATCCGCTGCACGTATTTTCAATTTCATGGGCCGAAGCCGACGGGCCGTATTGAGGTTGATGTGTCTGAGCCTGAGACGGAAGAGGGCGAAATCGTAGCGGTCGCGCCCGCCCCGGCCTTTGGCGGGCTCAAAGCCGGCGCCAATCGGCAGGCCGTCGATTTTGCCAATCGCTTGAAAAAACGTGCCCGGCATTTGCGACGCTGGCCATCGCGAGGGATCACCTGTTATCGGCTGTACGAGCGCGACGTGCCGGAGGTGCCGTTGGTGATTGACCGCTACGAGGATCGGCTGCACGTTGTCGAATACGAGCGCCCGCACGATCGCACGCCGGCCGAGCACGCCGATTGGCTCGACATGCTGCTGGGTGTGATCGGCCAGACGCTCGACGTGCCCCGCGACCACATCTACATGAAGCGTCATAGCCGGCAGCGAGGCAAGACGCAGCACCAGCACTACGACGACCGCAAAGCGATCTTTTCCGTCGGCGAAGGCGGCTTGAAGTTCCTGGTGAACCTGTCTGATTATCTCGACACGGGCCTGTTCCTCGACCATCGCATCACCCGGCAGATGGTTCGCGACGAGGCCGCCGATAAGCGATTCCTCAATTTGTTTGGCTACACCGGCTCGTTCACCGTCTACGCCGCCGCGGGCGGGGCCAAATCGACTACGACGGTCGATCGATCGAACACCTATCTCGCTTGGGCCGAAAAGAATCTGATGGCCAACGAGCTGGCCGGATCGGCGCATCGGTTGATTCGCGGCGACGCGATGGAATTCCTCGCCGGCGCCGCGCGCGGCGAAATGTTCGATCTGGCGGTTGTCGACCCGCCGACTTTTTCCAACCGCAAAGACGAACAAACCGTGTGGGACGTGCAGCGCGATCACGTCGAACTACTCACTCGGCTGTTGCAACACATCTCGCCGGGCGGCGTAATTTATTTCAGCACCAACTTCCGCCGCTTCAAATTCGCCGGCGAGCAGCTTCCCGGCGTCACCCTCCGAGAGATCAGCCGCAAGACCGTGCCCGAAGATTTTCGCAATCAGCGGATTCATCGTTGCTGGCGGATCGTGCGAGACATGTAGAGCCGCGACCGGAAGAATATGTAAAGCCGCGACCGGAAGAATATGTAAAGCCGCGACCAGTGGTCGCGCCGGGATTCAAGCGGCAGAACGCGATATCGAGGAACGGGCGCTGCCCCAACATCCGCTCTCCAGCGTAGCGCACCGTGCGGTTATGCACGTCGCGGGTCATTTCGGCGCGCTTCACTCGCCCGGCCCAGAAGTTCTGCATAAATGTTGCCTGGCGATCATCCTTCGGTGCAGCGTCTTTGAGTACAATGTCAGGCTACACTGCTCAGCAAACACTCACTCTCGGGAGCGAACAAGATGGCACGATTGACTTGGAAAATCGGCGCGGCGCTGGCATTGGCGGTGATGGTGACCGCCGCAGGGCATGTCGCCCAGCCACGCCCGGCACACGCTCAGAAATATCACCTCGTGGAGTTCGCCAAGGTGTATCCGCAAACTGACGAAGCGCTTGCGGAACTAGAAACCAAATACGACGCCACCACGTCCGGATCGGCCAAGAACATGCGCTGCATCGCCTGTCACCAGCGGGTGGAGCGTAAGAAGCCGATCGGCGAATCGACGCACTACCTTCCCAAGAAGAAGCGAAACGCCTACGGCGACGCACTGTTCGCGGCGCTGAAGGAAATGGACGATCCGGCCAGGGGCGCAAAGCGCGGCAAGAAGATCAAGGATCCGAAGATCTTCCGCGCGGCGCTCGAAAAGGTCGCCCTCGAAAAAGACCCCGCCACCGGCAAGACCTACGGCGAGTTGCTCAAAGACGGCAAGCTGCCGTAACGAGAGCCAGCCCTGTAGGAGCCGACTCCCGTAGGCCGCGGCTTGCCGCGGCGCCTCCCGTGCGATGAATACCAGCACGCCGCAATCTGTCTTGCCAGCACGCGTGAGACGTAGGTTATGCTTTAGCATAACACCGCATCGGCGGCGACGTTGCATGAGTTTTGTTATGCTGAAGCATAACCTACGGAACCTTTTAACTAGCCCAGGCATTTATGCCTGGGACCGCCTCTGTCGCCCCTCCGGGGCTTTTCGGTTTGACGCCTCGTCTTCCAGGGGCTCGCGCCCCTGGCTATTAACTGCCGCCCCTCCGGGGCTTTTGACGACGCCGCCAAGCCAACTGCGAGGCCGCCCCACGCGTCGATCACGAAATCAGCCCGAATCGCAACAAGTCCCCTTTAATTCACCCTGAGAGTCCCCATAACCCGCAACGTATTTTCCGAATCCCGAATTCGAGTCAGGCCCGCAGGGCCGAAAGTCAATAGCCAAGGGCGCCAGCCCTTGGACCGCGAACCCACCCCCGTCGTCAAGCTCCGAAGGAGCGGCAGAGTCGCGCGGCGTGGCGGCACTGCTGGACAAGCCAGCAGTGGCACCCGGCGAAATCTAACCGAGGCACAACAAGTCCCCCATTATCCGGTTCGGGGTGGAGGAGGAGAAGCGATTTGGGGCATAATTTGACACGAAGGCGTTAACCGGATATGCTGCGCGAATTCCGCTGATCGGGCTGGAAAAGCGCCTATGTGCCTATGTTCCTCACTTCCCACCATGGCGAACTTCTGTCATGTTGAGTGCGCAGCAAGCCCGATGACCTAAGTAGCTTCCAAACAAACGGTTATCGCACGGCGAATCGACACGATGGCAATCGCGAACGATCAATCCGAGCCCCTGGGGATCGAGAACGCGATGGATTTGCTGATTGTGCTGCTCTATACACCGGGCACAAGAGAGCAACATGCAGAGCCGATCGACGGAATAACGAGAATACAGAAGTTAATGTTCCTTTTGAGTCAAGGCGTTGGCCCAAGACAGCTTGTGCGCGAAGCGGAATCATGTGGATTTGTCAGTTACAAGATGGGGCCGTACGCCCCTCAGATCATAAGGGACTTAGAGGATCTTCTGTCAGCGGGGATTGTGGCTTCTAAGAGACTAGAATACTTGCTTCCAGATGATGGAGATAACCGCGACTTGGCACCGCATGACTGGGAGCGTACAAGGACGAAAACCAAGCGCGTTGAATCCTTGCGATATTCCTTGACGGCAGACCTAGGAATGAACGTCGGCAAGGAACTCTGGAAGAGCCTTTCTTCTAGGGAGCGTGACGACCTTGCACGTTTCAAGTCGTTCTTTAATTCGCTGTCGTTGCGGCAACTGCTTATTTTCACGTATGAACGATATCCAGATTGGACCACGGAAAGCACGATTAAGGAACAATTGGGGTTGACGTGACTTTATGGATGCTCCTTGCGCAGGGACCGAATCAGGCGCACGCAAACTCGCTTTATCACGAGTGGGGATTATTGTCTTCGATCCTAGGTCTCTGCGCTCTGATATTCGGTGGTTTATGGTGGCTCCTCTGCCTCGATTCTCGCGGTACGACAGCGGACGCATTGAAAGTGCGCAGCGTTCTCGCCGGCATGTTCCAGCAGACCATCGTCGAAGGCGCAGTCGCGATCTTTGACTTGATCGACAACCACCTGCCTTACGCACTCAGTCAAGTGGACAACCCGAATGCGCGGCCGTCGGTGTTTGACCGTCTCTGCGAGAGGCTAAAAGAATTCGGGGCGGTTGAAAAAAACCGTGATGGCCTCCGTGAGGTTCTTGAAGACAATCTGTCAGGAGTGGTCATCAATGAAGTTAGAAAGTTGCTTCGGCTTGCCGAAGAAATCGCACCGGGCGAACCGAGCACCCATCCGAACCCCACGGGATTGCGAATCAGTCTCGAAGGTGACACAGAGCGTCGGCTTGGTTTCATTGCCCAAAAGACAGTAACCTCCAACAAGATGGAACGAGACGTTCGTCGGTCGCGCTGGTGTGCTTTTGCGTCGTTTGCCTGCGCGATTGCCAGCGGATTATTCGTCTCGCCCTGGACCTTCATTGATGCAGAGTGGGCTTTTAGCGTCACCGTTGCGTTTCTGGCATTGTTTAGCGGCGCGGTAATCTTAGGGTTAGCATTCTTGCTCTGGTTTTATCGCTGTCGAAACTGGCTTGAAGATAAAGCGGCTCGCTACCCCACGCCCCGCGATTGGTTTGGAGAGCTATCCCAACACAGGGTTCGGTAATGGCACGCGATAGAATCACTGAGCGACGATTGGTGGATGTACTTGTGTCGCACTTCCGACGACAGTTTGCGATCCAGCGCGAGGTAAAATTCTACGAGAAGCGAATTGATATTGCAGCCATCTGTCACGACACAGACGAATTATGGGCGATTGAAGCGAAGACGGAAAAATGGACGCACGCAGTTGGCCAAGCGATTGTCAATCTTGCGGCGGCGGATCGCTCGTTTGTAGCCCTGTACTCTGGGAATATACACCGAGTCTCGCTGGACCTTCTGGATCGCCACGGGATTGGGCTGATTTCAGTTGGCACAAGGTGGGGAGACGTGCAAATAATTAAGCACCCCTTAATTAGTCGTTTTACCAATCGCCTAGCGAGCCATCGTATCCGCGCGGACATTTGCGGGGCATAGTGTAATGGATGTCCATCTCAGATTCGGCATGCACCGCGACGTGGAGGTTCTTCATTCCGCCAAGGAACTTTTGGACGGAATGGTTATTCCTGCGCATATCCTTGCCTATCAGGCAAACTCAACGTCAGTCTTCGTAACTTCGATGCACGAGACGCCCTACGTTGTGGACCCCATGACGTTTATCTTTCAAAGCCCCAAAAGCGCACATCTCAACGATAAAGGTGAACTGCGAGCGTCTGTGCAAAAACTGTGTGACGAGTACCACAGCTCGCTGGGACAACTCATCCTCAAGTTGCCTGGCAGCGGGTATCTCTCGCCTACGGCGTTCAAAGTCGATGAATTATGTAAAGGCACGCTAGACTTTCAATTACGAAAGGTAAGCGAGGCATCCAACTCAAGTGGAGCGATGAAGTATCTGAAGCGGTACGGAATGACGAAAGTGACACTTCCCCGTTGCGTACTGCCCCCGTATTTTCGATTTGACGGTCACGGCGACGAGTGGTATCAACTTTCCCTAAATTGTGCGAACGAAACAGCGCGTCAAGCAAGCCCCGAGCAAGAGGTCGCTCCGGTTATTTGCTGCGCGATTTCGTCGCTGACGACACAGGGCATCACTTCGATCGCGGATGATTACGCAGAGTTCGATCGGGCATTCGTTTGGGTCGATAACTATCAGCAGACTGCAGTCAGATCGGCGAGAATAAAAAGTGTGCGATCCCTTATTGCAGCATTGAACGAGAAGGGACTGGCCGTTGAAACGCTTTATGGCGGCTTTTTGATGATCCTCTCTCGGTTTGACGGGCTTCGCGGTATTTCACATGGGATTCTGTATACCCAACACAAGTCGGTATCAACAACTCCAGGTTCGGGCGGCGCACCCGAAAGATACTACATCCCCGCGTTTCGGGAGTTTCGCTCTCTGTCGCAAGCCGATCTCATTCTCCACCGAAACCCGGAATTGATGTGCGACTGCCCGGTATGCGAGGACACCTTGGCTGGAAACCCTGACAATTTTATTCGCTTCAGCGACGAGCCGGCACGGTTGAGACGGCATTTCCTAGAAGTGCGCAGGCGAGAGGCAGACGATATTGAGGGGACTGATATCAAGCAAGAGATTGGAATCCTACTCGACACGTACAATAAATACCACGAATCCGTCAGGGAGTTGCCCAATCCAGACGCCGTAGTGAGCGGCGCTCAAATGGACGGCCTCGCGTATCTAAAAGAATGGGCAGAGGCGTTTTCGTGAGTTCGATTCCCTCTCTCCGCTAGTGCCTCTTGCAAGTGGACCCCAACAGTACATCGTGCGCCCATGATCGGGCGTCCGTGTCCTCTGAAAGGTGCTTCTTGTCGGCCGTTGACCTGTCGGAAAACACTCGATCGCGCCGTTCGCTGGGTGGTTTTCGCCTCCACCCAGCACAGACAATTGCGGCCACCCAAGTTTTGACATTCCTACCGGCCACGTCGCGTCACTCAAGCTTTGAATCGCCGGGATAGGTGTAGGTGTTGGGGAGGAGGCGTTCGAGTTGGACGAGGCGGGCTTCGATCTGTTCGCTCCGCTGGTCGAGTTGGTCGGCTTCTTGGCGGAGACGTTCGTACTGGGCGATGAGAGCCGTCGCGTTTGGGGTCGCCATGGGATGCCCGTGCATG
>JADFKK010000269.1 GCA_022564995.1 Planctomycetota bacterium
CCGCTCCAGCAGATGACGCAGCAGCGCCTGAATGTCATTCACGTTGAGATTGGGGCAATCATCCCGAGCCACGATCAACAGATACTTGGCCAGCGACATCTGGCCTTGGCCGAGAATCGCGTTGGCTTGGGTCAACAATTCCTGCGGCTGCCGCAGCGGTTGGTACGGCGTGTAACGCTCGCTGCCGATGGCCAGCATCAGCGGATGCACGCCCGCCGCGTCGACCGCGTGGACGGCATGAACGCCCGGCACAACCGTGGGAATGAGCGGCCCGGTGATTTCGTGGATCAGCTTGCCGAACATCGTGTCTTCCTGCGGCGGCCGGCCGACCACGGTAAACGGCCAGATCGCATTGTCGCGATGATAGACGTGCTCGACCTTGAGCAGCGGGAAGTCGTGCGCCAAGCTGTAGTAGCCCAGGTGATCTCCGAACGGTCCTTCGGGCAGCAGCCGCTCCGGGTCGAGGGTGCCGGTGATGCAAAAGTCGGCGTCGGCGTAGATCGGCAGTTTGTCGCCGCGACAGATCATGCCGATGCGATGCCGGCCCAGCGCGCCGGCGAACGACAATTCCGACAGTCCCTCGGGCAGCGGCATCACAGCGGCCACCGACATGGCCGGCGCCCCGCCGACGAAGATGTTCACCCGCAGCGGCTTGCCGGCGCGAATCGCCGCGGCATGATGCACGCCGATGCCGCGATGGATTTGATAGTGCAGCCCGACTTCGCGGTTCGGCTCGTACTCTCCGCCCGAAAGCTGCACCCGATACATGCCGAGATTCGAGCGGCGCAAGCCCGGCTGCTCGACGTGCTCGGTATAGACGATCGGCAGCGTGACGAACGCCCCGCCGTCGTCGGGCCAGCTCTTCAGTTGCGGCAATTGATCGACGGTCGTCTCGTTTTGCAGAATGGGACCATTGCCGCGCCGCCGGGGCAGCATCGTCGTGGCGGTCCAGGCGACGCCGAGCGCTTGGATCGGATGTTTCCAAGCAGCGGCCGGATCGACCTTCATGTCGACCAGCATGCGGACCGCTTCGAGCGAATCGCGAAAGATGTATCGCACCCGATCCATCGTGCCGAACAGGTTGCTGACCATCGGAAAGCGGCAGCCCTTGACCCGGGTCAGCAGCACCGCCGGCCCTGCGGCGCGAAACACCCGACGTTGGATTTCGGCCGCTTCGAGGTGCGCGTCGATTTCCTCCTCGATGCGCACGAGTTGCCCCGTGCGAGCCAAGTCGTCGACGCAAGTTTTGAGAGTGCGGTAGCCCATGTAATCGGGGTGCGTGAATTGGGTTGGAAACGTCCAACGGAGGAAAGAAGCACGAAATCCGAAATCCTAAACAAATCCGAATGTCTCAATGACAGAATTACGGTCCTGCTTTTTCTAATTTCGTCATTTGAATTTGTTTAGGATTTCGTGCTTCTGATTTTATCGAGTTTTGGTGGACGGTGCCCACCCTATGAGTTCTCACTATCTCCGATCTTGCGGCTTTCGCACAGCGGGGCGGTAGAGAATGGGTCGGATCGAGACTAGAATGACGCCCATCTGAATCGAATCAACTCGACCGAAGGAACCGCCCGATGAATGTCACCCACACCGAGGCCCCGATTACCGAGATCGAAGTCGACGCGGTGGTCGTCGGATTGCCTGCCGATGGCCGGTTGAGCCCCTCGGCCGCTGCCGTGGATGAGGCGACGGGCGGAATCATCACTCGGCTGTTCGAGCGCAAGGAGATCACCGGCAAGGCGGGCGAGGTGACGCCGCTGCTGGCCGTCGGCGGCGTGCGGGCCGCTCAGGTGGTCGTGGTCGGGCTGGGCAAGGCGGAGCAGTTCGACAACGGCGCGGCGTTTCGTGCGGCGGCGACCGCGGCTCGTCGCTTGGCCGCCAAAGAGCGCCGGCAGGTGGCCTTTTATCTCGACGACGATTGGACCACGCCGCAGAGCGAAAGCGGTGTCTGTGGGGCGATGGCCGGCTGCGTCGGCCAAGACCTTTATCGGGCAGAAAAGAATCGCCACCCCATCGGCGAAATCCTCTGGGCCGGCGGCGACGAAGCGACGACCAGCTCGGGCCGCATCATCGGTGAGAGCATCAACCTGACGCGGCGGCTGATCAACGAGCCGCCGGAAGAGATGTATCCTGAATCGTTCGCCGAGCGGGCCGCCGAGTTGGCCGGGACTTGCCAATTCGAAGAATTCGTCGTTTGGGACGAAAAACGCCTGAAGGAGGAACGCTGCGGCGCGCTGCTGGCCGTGGGGCGCGGCTCCCCGCGTCCGCCGCGACTGGTGATGCTCCGCCACATGGGCGGCGCGAAGGACGGCCCGCTGCTGGCGCTGGTCGGCAAGGGTGTCACGTTCGATTCCGGCGGATTGTCACTCAAGCCAAGCGATAGCATGAAGACGATGAAGCTCGACATGTCGGGCGCGGCGACCGTGTTGGGGGCGATGCAAGCCATCTCGCAGCTTAACCTGCCGGTCAACGTCATCGGCCTGATGGGGCTCGTCGAGAATCTCGTCAGCGGTGACGCCTATAAACTCGGCGACGTGCTCACGGCCCGTAACGGCAAGACGATCGAAGTGCTCAACACGGACGCCGAAGGCCGGCTCGTGCTGGCCGACGTGTTGTGTGTGGCGGTCGACCAGGGCGCCGACAAGATCATCGACCTGGCCACGCTCACCGGCGCCTGCGTCGTCGCCTTGGGCGAAGACGTGGCCGGGCTGATGTCGAACGATCAGGCTTGGTGCGACGTGGTGAGCAAAGCCGCGGCCGACTGCGGCGAACGGGCCTGGCAATTACCGATGTTCGCGGAGTACAGCCAACAGATCAAAAGCCCGGTGGCCGACATCAAGAACATCGGCGAGGGCCGCTGGGGCGGCGCGATCACCGCGGCCAAGTTTCTCGAAGAGTTCGTCGACGGCAAGCCCTGGACCCACGTCGACATCGCCGGTCCGGCGTTTTCGGAAAAGGACAAGCCGCATTGCGATGGCGGCGGAACGGGGGCGTTTGTGCGCACGTTGGTCGAGGTGGCGCGGGGCTGGGGTGGGTGAGAATGTGGCGGCAATCGCCTGATGGTGCCTAGTTCGCGCTTGCCGGCAGACGATCGGCGCGGGATAATTGAAGTAGGTTCATCCGGTGAAAGCGTAGTTTTCCGTAAAGTAAAGTGAAGTGAGGCTTGAGAGGTTGAGACGTGAGGAAGGAAACAGGTTATCCGCAGATTACGCAGATTCACGCAGATGAGATGGTGTATAACAGCTCAAAATGAAGGGATACACCTGGACGAAAAACCTCGTATGAATCACGGATCATCGGCGGCTTGTAAAGGAGCTCACAGCAACCCTCGCTCAACTAACATCTGCGTAAATCTGTGTAATCTGCGGATAACACCGCGATACCTGAAACCCCACGTCGAGAGCGCGACGACGGTTAACCCGGATGAACCTTAAAGAGCACCACCAACGACAACGAACGGTCCGATATCCTCGACCGCGTGAAGACGTGGACTCCGGCATTGCGCGTCGGGTTTTAGAAACGCTTGAGCCTCCGGGAATCTCCACCCCACCGAGACAGATGTCGCTGAAAGAGGTTGTCGGACTGATTAAGACCGACCAACCGGCACCCAGCGACGCGGAGTGCGAGAAAATGATAGGCGAGGAGCGTCTGGCCCGTTGAGAAAGTCCGTTGATGGACGGCGGAGACGCCAGCCAAAAACCGATCGCCGTCGGAGACGCCTCCTACAGCTCCACGAACTCCGGCACGATTAGCTGGGGAATTACTCCGGCGGCGTGGCCGCGGGCGAATAACTCGGTGACGGCCTGGCGGCCGATGGGGCCGAAGTCTAGGGTCCAGTCGTTGACGTACATGCCGATGAACTGGTCGGCTTTTTGGCGGTCCAGGTCGCGACCGTATTGCAGGGCGTAATCGAGCGCTTCGTCGCGATGGTCGAGGGCGTATTGAATGCTCTGCTTTAACAGGGCGTTGACTTCGCCGATCGTTTCGCTGCCGAGGTCTTTGCGAATGGCGTTGGCGCCCAGCGGCAACGGCAAGCCGGTCTCTTCATGCCACCACTTGCCCATGTCGACGACGAGCGACAAATCGCGATCGCCGTAGGTGAGTTGGCCTTCGTGAATGATCAGCCCGGCGTCGATCTGCTGGCCCTCGTACTCGCCGGAAACGGCCGCCTCGATGATCTTGTCGAAGGGCACGACAACATGTTTAAACTCTTGACCGAGGCAAAGCCGCAGCGCCAAGAACGCGGTGGTCAGCGTGCCGGGGATGGCGATGGTGAGGTCTTTCAATTCGTCGATGCTGCGCGGCTCGCGCGAGACGACCATCGGCCCGTAGCGATCGCCCATGCTGGCGCCGCAGGGGCAGAGCATGTACAGATCGGTCAGGTGGGCGTAGCCGTGCAGGCTCACGGCGGTTAATTCCAAATCGCCGCTGAAGGCCCGCTTGTTAAGCGTCTCGATGTCGACCAACTCGTGCTCGAAGCGAAACCGGCCCGTGTCGATCTTGTCGTTAGCCAGGGCATGAAACATAAAAGCATCGTCCGGGTCGGGGCTATGGCCGACGCGGATCAGGGTTTTTTCGGCGGTGCTTTGTTCGGCGTCTTTTTCGGTGGTCGTCACGGATCAGTTTCCTTTCGCTGGCTCGCAGGGGAGTGTTGAAAAAATCACTCGCATAGCCCGAAGCGTAAGATGGTTCCTGGGGCTTGCGCCCCAGGCTATTCGCTGCCGTCCCTCCGGGACTAAAAGCTCTTTTCAAAAAGGCTTTCTAGGGATATTGCCAAGAGAATAGCTTGGCGGCGTATGACGCTAACCGCAAGGGGGCGGCGAAGATAACAGCCCATAGGGCTCGGATTCTTCGTTTAACGGCAAGCCGCAGGCGACTGCGTTTTCTGAAACACGGTCGTTTTCTGAAACACCGTCGCCTGCGGCTTGCCGTTAAACGATCGTGTCAACAGGTTTGCCTGGGCGTGATGAGAGTGTTACAGTGAGTCCCGAACTGTCCCTTGTTTCCCGGGCCATGTCGCCATGAAAACTTCCGTCAGCGCTCGACTTCTTGCCCCGCTGTGCTTGGCCGCCTTGCTTGCTACGCCAGCCTTCAGCGAGGTGACCTTCCGCCGGCACGTGCTCAACGCGGACTCACAATTCAGCTCGGCCGCGGTGATGGACGTTAACCACGATGGCAAGCCGGATATCGTCAGCGGCGGGTTTTGGTACGAGGGGCCGACTTGGAAGCGACACTTCCTCCGCGAAGTGCAGATGATTCGCGGGCGGTACGACGACTATTCAAACTTGCCGCTCGACGTGAACGGCGATGGCTGGCAGGACATCGTGAGCGTCAACTACCGCAGCAAGTCGCTCTATTGGGTTGAACATCCCGGCCGCTCGCTTTCCGCGCCTTGGAAGCGACACGTCATCGACACCCCCGGCCCCAGCGAAACCGGGCGGCTGGCCGACGTCGACGGCGACGGGCGGATCGACGTGTTGCCCAACGGAACTTCGTTCGCCGCCTGGTGGGAAGTGCTGCCGGGCGAAAAGGGCAATCCGCCGCGTTGGACGCGCCACGATCTGCCGAAAGAACTGATCGGACACGGCCTCGGGTTTGGCGACATCAACGGCGACGGCCGCAACGATTTGGTTAGCCCACTAGGTTGGTTGGAGGCGCCCAACGATCGTCGCCGTGACCGCTGGATATGGCACGCCGAGTTCGAGTTGGACCGGCGGTGTAGCATTCCGATTCTTGTCACGGACGTTGACGGGGACGGTGACGCCGATCTCGTCTGGGGCCGCGGACACGGCATCGGCGTCTATTGGACCGAGCAGGTTCGCGACGCCAAGGGAAAACGCACCTGGCGGCAGCACGCCATCGACACGAGTTGGTCGCAGCCGCACACGATGCTGCTGGCCGACATCGACGGCGATGGCCGCGACGATCTGGTGGCCGGAAAACGCTACTTGGGTCACGATGGAAAAGACCGGGGCGAGTATGACCCGCTGGTGATCTACTGGTATAAGTTCGATCGTGCGACAAAGGTCTGGCGGCGGGGATTGATCTCCTGGGGCGGAACCGCGGGGTTCGATCTCGATCCGGCAGCGGCCGATCTGGACGGCGACGGCGACATCGACATCGTCGCGGCGACTCGCGTCGGACTGCACTGGTTTGAAAACTTGCGGATCAACAAGGCCGGCGTCTCGGCGAGCGACGTTACCTCGCGGCCCAAGGCGCCGCAATACGCCGATCATTCAAAGCCGCTGGTCTATAAAGACGCCGACGGAAAACAGCATCCCGTCCGCACGCCGTTCGATCTGGCCCGCCGCCGCTGGCATATCTTGGCCGGAATGCAGCAGGCGATGGGCACGCTGCCCGATCCGTCGCGCCGCGTGCCGCTCGACGTGAAAGTTCTGTCGGTCGAAGACACGCCGCGTTACGTCCGCAAGAAGATCACCTATCAGGCTGATCCGGGCGGTCGCGTGCCGGCGTTTCTGCTCCTGCCGAAGGACATTAAGGGCAAGGCCCCGGCGATGCTTTGCCTGCATCCGACCAGCCCGCTCGGCAAGGCGCAGATAGCGGGTCTGGGCGGCAAGCCAAGCCGGTTTTATGCCCATGAGTTGGCCAACCGGGGTTACGTTTGTCTGGTGCCGGATTACCCGAGCTTCGGCGATTACGCCAAGTACGACTTCAAGGCGGCATCTCGGCATTATCAAAGCGGCACGATGAAGGCGATCTGGGACAACATCCGCGGAGTCGATTTGCTGGAGGCGATGCCGCAGGTCAACAGCGGCAAGATCGGCTGCATCGGCCATTCGCTGGGCGGTCACAATGCGCTGTTCACCGCGGCGTTCGACCAAAGGCTGTCGGCGGTGGTGACCAGTTGCGGCTTCACGGCCTTCGGTCATTACTACCAAGGCAATCTGAAAGGCTGGACCAGCGATCGTTACATGCCGCGGATTCGCGACGTGTATGGAAACGATCCGAGCAGGGTGCCGTTCGACTTTTACGAAGTGCTCGCCGCCATTGCGCCGCGGCCCGTGTTTGTCAACGCGCCGTTGGGGGATAGCAACTTCGAGGTGGGCGGCGTGAAGAAGGTGATGGCCGTCACCCGCGAAGTCTACAAGATTCGCGGCGCCCAAGATCGCCTCAAAGTCGTCTACCCCGACTGCGGTCACGACTTCCCGGCTGACGTGCGCGAGTCGGTATATAAGTGGCTCGATGAATTGCTGAAGAAATAGGGTGGGCACTGACCACTAGAAGAAAGCACGAAATCCGAAATCCTAAACAAATTCAAATGTTCCAATGACCGAAAAGTGAATTCGTTTTGGATTTCGACATTCTGATTTGTTTAGGATTTCGTGCTTGGGATTTCCCTCTGGTGCACGACGCCCACCCTACATCGCCCAAAAAACCATCATGTCCATCGCCCACATCACTCTCGCCACCCGCGACGTCATCGCAACCAGCCGTTTCTTCGAGAAGACCTTCGGCTGGACGCCGATCCACCGGCCGGGCAACATCGACCGCACGGCGGCCTGGCTGGAGATTGCGCCGGGTCAGCAGATGCACCTGCTGCACGTCGAGGGTTTTGCGCCGTCGCCGTTCGAGGCGGAGTTCGGCCGGCACATCGCCCTGTTTCATCCCGGCACGGATTTCGACGCCCTGAAAGCGAGACTCACCGAGCACGGAGCCAAATTGATCGACCCTTTGCGAGAAACGCCCTTCGAGCGGTTCTTTTTTCGCGACCCGAACGGATACGTGTTTGAAGTGATCGATTCTGAAGGTTACGTGGCGGAGTGAGATGGTTTCCTCGCCACCAAGCTCCGACGGTAATAGCTCCCCATCCGGGCTTGCCCCGGTGGCGGCGGAGCGTCCCTCTTGGAACCGGAAATCGTAGCGACATGACCCGTTTTCATGCGCGGGGGCGATCGAAGTCCATGACGGTTCTGCTTGAAAACAAGTGCAAACGCCGCATTTGTCCCCCGCGCTGAGTCGGGTTATGATAGACTCATGGCTGCTTTATCTTGCCATCGACCACCGACGACTTTCCCTTGGAGAAGAAACCATGTTCGCTGCTCCCAACACCCGCGCAAGACAGTTTGCGATCGCTGCATTGACAGTCGCCCTGCTCGTCGCAACACAAAACTCATCCTGGGCCGCCGCTCCGACGCCGCTTAAGAAGGGCGACCGAGTTGTGCTGCTCGGCGATTCGATCACCGCGGCCGGCGTGAGGAAAACCGGCTTCATCACGATGATGCGCGAGGTCATCGACAAGAAGCACGCCGACCTGAAAGTTCAACTCATCGGCGCCGGCATTAGCGGACACAAAGTGCCCGACTGCCAAAAGCGATTGCAGCGCGACGTGATCAACAAGAAGCCGACAATCGTATTCATCTACATCGGTATTAACGACGTTTGGCATTCGTTGAGCAAGCGCGGCACGTCGAAGGAGAATTTTGAGAAGGGGCTGCGGCGGATGATCGAACGGATCAACGAAGCCGGCGGCCGGGTGATTCTCTGCACGCCGAGTGTGATCGGCGAGAAGATCGGCGGCGTCAATAAGCTCGACACAATGCTCGACGAATATTCCGACATCAGCCGCAAAGTGGCCAAAGATACGAAGTCGCAACTGCTCGATTTACGCAAGCTATTCGTCGCTCATCTGGCCAAGGAAAACAAAGAGAAAAACAAGCCCAGGGGCGTGCTGACCAGCGACGGCGTGCATCTCAACAAGCACGGCAATCGTTTCGTGGCCGAGCGGATGTTGGAAGCGCTGGGCGTGAAGATTGATGAATAGTTTTCGCGTTGCGTCGATGACACGAAAAACAGTCTGTCAATCAGCCGCGGGGCGTTAGCCCCCGGTTCATACCAGATGGTGGCAAGAACCGGGGGCTAACGCCCCGCGGCTGATGAATAATCCGGGCTAGCGCCATGCCGCTCACCGAAACGTAAAGGCCGCCGGGATCGCTCCCGACGGCCTTTCGCCGTTGCATCCATGAAATCTGACGGAACAGAAACTATCGGTTGGTCGAATCGACACCGGCAACCGGCTGCGAGAAATCGGCCGACTGCTTGACTTTGCCCGTGGCGTGCCACCAGGTCCACGGCCCGGTCGGATGACCGGCGCGGTAGTGGCCCTGGGTGCTCTTAATGCCGTTGGGATGCCAGCGAACCCAGGGGCCGACCTGCTTGCCGGCCTCGTAGCTGCCCTGCATGGCGACCTGGCCGTTGGAATACCACCAGACAAACTGACCGACCGGCACGTCGTTGCGATATTCGCCTTCGACATTGACTTGGCCGTTGGTGAACCAACTTTTCCAGGCCCCGTGCCGCACGTCGCGACCGCTCGTGGTGAAGGTGGCCGGTCGGGCGTTCCACCAATCGTCGGCCGTCTTCAGCACCACCGCGGCGTGCAAGTAAATGCCTTCACTCTTCTTCTGCTCGCTGCTGTGGAACGATCGCTTTGCGGCGATCTTGCGACCTTCCTGGTAGGTGTCTCTGCGGACCACCTTGCCCTCGGCGTTGTACTGCACCAATTCGCCGTCGATAGCGCCGTTATGATAGGCGATCTCGCGGAACGGGCGGCCGGTTGCAAAGAACCAGACGCTGTTGCCGTTGCGTACGCCGTCGGCAAATTCCCAATCGATGACCTTGCGACCCTTGGCGTCGGAAATGGTCCAGGTGCCGTGCAGCTTGCCGTTCTCGAAAGAAGCCTTGGAAATGAATCCGCCGGAAAACTGATCGAACGGATTTTCGCTAAACAGGTTCGAATCGTTGGGGCTGTGAAAGCGAGTCCAGACGCCCTGACGACGGTTGTTGCGGAAGTCACCCTCGGCCAGCGTGCGGCCGTTTTCGTCCCACATGGTCCACGAACCGTGGTTGACGAAATTGCCTTCGCTGTCCTGAGAAACAACGCGCTCGATCTTCACTTTACCGCTGGGGTAGCGCTCTTTGATCGTCTCGGTCTTCGTGCCCGATTCGACGACGGGCGTGCGACGGTCGGCTTTGGCCGTCGCGAGCGGCGCCGGGCTTGCGTAGGTGCCAGCGGAATAACTTTCGTCTGACGCTGCATCGTCAGAATACGCGTCGTCAGAAACCACATCTTCCTGGGCGGGCGCGGGGGCCTCGGTCTTGTCAACTGGCGTTAGGCCGTACTCATCGTCGACGGGCAACGTGTCGTAGCTTTCTTGGGCGGTCGCTTGGGCCGCGCAGATCACCGTTACCAGTGACGCCAAAATCGAAAATCTCGAAAACTCAAACCACCGCGCTGCAAAACTCCGTGCCATGATGCACTCCTTTGTCATTGTCTCGCGAATGAAGGGACTCTCAAGATTATTCCTTCGACCGGAAGCTACCGAACATCCAGAAATCGCGTTACCGCTGGCAATTCCGGAGCCCGCGGCAAAATCGCGCCAGCCGGCATAACCGGCCCCGGCAAGCAGATCGGCCCTAAGAAAGTGGGGTTTTGTCGAGGAAAACGGACGGGCAGAGTGCCTCCGTCGCTCGCGAAATAGCATCCGTGGCGTGCTGGCTGGCCTTTAAGCGAGCCATCAGCCGGATCACAGCTTCTGGATCTCCGCGTATCGAGGACAGCCCGTGAGGTGGTCGTTGACCATGCCGGTGGCCTGCATGAGGGCGTAGCAGATGGTCGAGCCGACGAAATTGAAGCCTCGCCCTTTGAGGTCTTTGCTCATGATGTCGGACTGTTCCGTGTGGGCGGGGATTTGGTCCATGGTGCGCCAGCGGTTGGTGATCGGCTCGCCGTCCGTGAATTGCCAGAGGTAGGCGTCGAAGCTGCCGAACTGGTCGCGAATCTCCAGCGTCGCCTGGGCGTTTTGAATCGCCGAGGCGACCTTCAGCCGATTGCGGATGATGCCGGCGTTGGCGAGCAATTGCTTGACCTTCCGGGCACCGTAGCGGGCGACCTTTTCGGCGTCGAAGTTGTCGAAGGCCGCGCGATAGTTATTGCGTTTCTTGAGCACCGTCTCCCAGCTCAACCCGGCCTGTGCCCCTTCGAGAATCAAGAACTCGAACAGCGTTCGATCGTCGTGTAGCGGTGTGCCCCATTCATCGTCGTGATAGCCGATCATCGCCTCACTCGTGGCCCAGGTGCAGCGGTTCACTACGATGCTGCTCCTTGATGCTGTTCGCTGCGCTCCAGCAACGCCTCGAGCCGATCGGCTTCTTGGGCGGCGGACCGAGTCATCGATTGTAGAGCGCGCATCTTGCTGTCGAGCTGGGCCGACAACCCGCGAGCCGTCTCGTGCATGCCAACTTGCCAGCGTTGCAGTTCCTCGGGCGCGTCGCGGAGCGGATCGGCGGAAACTACCGAACGCAGCTTGACCTTTACGATCGGCGTCAACTCCTTCGGCCGACGACGGGTGCGGCCCTTGATCCGCTTCATCAAGAGCATCACGCACAGCAAGATCGCCGCCGCGGGCAGCATCGACCGCAATTGGAATTCGGCCAGCAGGGCGGCGTTTTGAAGATCGCCGAGTACGAGGTATAGATCAATCATAGCCGTCCTCCATGACGCCTCCTACACATCTTCCTTAACGCTCTTCGGATCAAACGCCCGGCAGGCCGCTTCGTACACGTCGCGCAGCGGCACGTTTTTCTCTTCGGCCAACGCGCGGCATGATTCAAACTCGGGCGAAAACCTTGCGGGCGCGCCGGTCGGCAGGCCGATCTTTCCTTCGACACGGCCCCAGGGAGTCTCGACACGGTGCGAACGCCGCGGCAATACCCGACGCGCGACGGCGCGACGGCGGACACCGAGGGTTGTCGTCTCGCGGAAGATTATCGCTTCCAGCTTTTCGACGTCCGCCTCTTGACATAACACGCTCAGCAGCACGCCGGGGCGGTTCTTCTTCATTTGAATCGCGGTCGTAAAAACGTCGAGCGCGCCGGCTGCCAGCAGTTGCAGCGTGCAATAACCGACCAGCTCGCCGGCGACGTCGTCGAGATTGGTTTCCAGTATCCAAATTTGCTCGAGCCCCGCCGCTTCCTCGGACGTTCCGACCAACAGCCGCAGCAGATTGGCTTGCTCGTCTAAATCTCGCTGCCCGGCCCCGTAACCAATCTGCTCGATCGACATCGCCGGCAGCGGGCCGAATCGGTCGACCAGCGTGGCGACGATCGCGGCGCCGGTCGGCGTGGTCAGTTCCGCTTCGACGTTAGACGGCGCCAGCGGAATCCCTCGCAGCAACTCGCCCGTGGCTGGGGCGGGAATGCTGCACCGCCCGTGGGCGATTTCGATGAATCCGTGGCCGGTGGGAACCGGCGCACATTCGATCCGCTCGACCCCCAGCAGATCCCAGCCGATGGCCGCGCCGACAATATCGGCGATCGAGTCGACCGCGCCGACTTCGTGAAAGTGAACCTTGCGGATCGTCGTGCCGTGAACTTTCGCCTCGGCCTCGCCCAGCCGGGTGAAAATTCGCTTGGCCAAGTCTTTTTGTCCATCAGTCAGCGCGCTGCCGTCAATCATGTCGGTGATGTGATGCAGATGCCGATGGGCGTGTTCCGGCGGATGTTCGACCGTGATTTGCGTCGCACGAAAGCCCTTCTTGAACACTTCCTCCGCCACCAGCCGACAATCAGGCAGCCCCAGCGAGTCGATACCGGCCTGGATCGCCGCTAGATCAACTCCCGCATCGACCAGCGCGCCGAGCGTCATGTCGCCGCTAATACCGCTAGCACAATCAAGATAAGCAATCTTCACCATGCGCATCTTTCCATAAAGCCGCGACCGTTGGTCGCGCCCGTCCCATCGAATGTCGTACCCCAGCGCGGCGAAATCATAGACTCGCCAACAAACATCGCAAAGGCCAGTTATCTCAGTGATAGCATCGAGTCGCAACCATGCTAGCACTACATCGCTCGGCTCAGAAGTGCGATTTCTTGCGAGCCGTTTGAAGGGACTGGAGGCTGGGGACTGGGGACTGGGGAAACGAAAAACCACGTATCCAACCCCTAGCTCCTAGCTCCTAACTCCTAACTCCTAACTCCTAACTCCTAACTCCAGCCTTTTATAGCTAGCATTGATACCTGCAAAAAACTCGGGAAATAACGCGATTCTTCACGGCCAGTTTGGCAAAATCGGGTGTGGCGCGCAGACACGCGATGCAGCAACGAAAACGCGACTCAC
>JADFKK010000001.1 GCA_022564995.1 Planctomycetota bacterium
CATCTGTCCGCCGGAATAGTCGCGGAAGAAGCGGAAGTTGTAATGCACCCGTTTGACGTTGTAGGGCTTCTTGGGCGCCGGGCCGAGCCAGCGGTCGTAGTCGAGATGTTCCGGCGGATCGCCGTCGAGCCCCGGCTTGCCGGGATGATTGGGGCCGGGAATGCCGACCAACACTTTTTGCAGCTTGCCGATGCGTCCGCTGCGGACCAATTCACAAGCCGTGCGAAAATTGCCGGCCGAGCGCTGCTGCGATCCGGTCTGCACGATCCGCTTATTGGCCCGGGCCGCCTCGACCATCTTGCGGCCTTCGCGAATGGTCAGCGTAAGCGGCTTCTCGCAATAGACGTCCTTGCCGGCATTGCAAGCGTCGATGGTCACCAGCGCGTGCCAATGGTCGGGCGTCGAGCAAACGATCGCGTCGATGTCTTTCCGCTCCAGCATCTGGCGATAATCACCGTAAGCCGCGCACTTGCCGTTGGCCTTCGCGACCCGCTTCGCCGCCTTAGCCATGTGATTCTTGTCGACGTCGCAGACCGCCACCGCATGTTTCATAAATCCGCTCAAGTTACCGCTGCCCTGTCTGCCGACTCCGACGTGCCCGGTAAGGATGCGTTCGTTCGCCCCGAACGCCCGCTGCGGAATTATCATCGGCACGGCAAATACGCCGACGGCCGCGGCGGATGTTTTCAGGAAGCGGCGGCGGGTGGTTTGGTTGGAAGTTGTCATGGGGAGGATCCTTGGGAGGTTGGTGGGTAATAGTAGCGGGTTGAAAGGACATCAGGCAGGACTGAACTCGTTATCATAAACGACGCGGGCGGAATTGCCAAATCGCGGCTCGCCCGGGTAGTGAGTCAGTTTGAATCTGAGAATTCTCTGACGAAGTCAACGACGGCGGTTAGTGGTGAATCACGCAGTTCGGCAATGACTGCTGGAGTTTCTTGACGCCCTTATCGGTGACGTTGGTGTTGTTGAGCATGAGAGAACGAAGATGCTTCAGCCCTTTCAGGTGCTCAAGTCCAGCATCGGTAATGTTTGTATCATTGAGGTAAAGCTCTTTAAGTTCGGTCAGCCGTTTCAGGTGCTCCAATCCGGCATCGCTGACTTTGGTGTTACTGAGGTGCAGACTTTCAAGACTTGTCAGCCACTTCAGGTGATCTACGCCAGCATCCGTGACGTTAGTTTCGTCGAGGTTCAGGAATGTGAGTTTCGTCAGCCCTTTTAGATGCTCTAGCCCAGTGTTGCTGACCTTGGTTCCGCCGAGGTGCAGTCTTTGAAACTTGGTCCGCCCTTTCAGGTGCTCAAGTCCAGCATCGGTAATGTTTGTATCATTGAGGTAAAGGACTTGAAGCTTGGTCAGCTCCTTCAAGGTCACCAGTCCAGCGTCGGTGACATCGGTGTCAGAGAGGTTTAGCCACTCAAGATTGGTCAGCCCATTTAGGTGCTCCAGTCCATCGTCGGTGACGTCGGTGTCAGAGAGGTATAGCCGCTCAAGACTGGTCAGCCCTTTGAGGTGCTTAAGGCCAGCGTCGGTGACATTGGTTCCACTGAGATGCAGCGTATCAAGTTTGGTCAGCACTTTCAGGTGCTCCAGCCCAGCATCGGTGACCTTCAACCAGAAGTACACTTCCCAAACCCGCAACTCACCAACAGGATCATCGGCATCGCCTGGATCGTCAAACTGCCTCTCCAGCCACGTCTGAGGCCGTAGTTCCTTGTAATTCGAGATAATCTTCGCGTCAATCACCGTCATAGCCTTCTCGACCGTCGCCACTCTATCCCGATTCTCCTGTGCCCGCTGTCGTCTGAATTGAATCCAACCAAGAAACCAGCCAACCGTCACGGTGAACAACGTCACCATCACCAGCAGCGAGCGCACGCTGAACTGATACCAGCGGCGTTTGTCCGTTGTCGTGCTCACGCCCTCATTATCCGCTCGGGGGCCGGCGAGGGGAAGAGTTGTTTCTCGACGCGGCCAGAAAATGGTATCATGTCGGCATGAGCCGAGACCGCTCGCCCTCGTTCTATTCTTCCACGAAAACAGCTCCCCACCGGGCTTGCCCCGGTGGAAGCAGGTTTTTGCACTACCGTCGCTGCTGATCCTTAATCTGTCTCGACGCACCGACGCCTTCGGCGTCGGTGCGTCGAGACAATGGCGGGGTGTTCGGAGGCGAGCTAGTGCAAAAACGTTCGCTCCACCGGGACAAGCCCGGGTGGTGGCGGAGCGCCCTTCCTAACGGTCAGTGGTATGCGCCGCGGCAAGCCAGCGGCCTACGATTCCGCTACAATACCCCCATGTGCGGTCGATTCACATTGCGAACGCCAGCGAGCTTGATCGTCGAGCAGTTTCATCTGCGCGGGGAATTGCAATTGCCTTTGCGCTTTAACATCGCCCCCAGCCAACCGATTGCGGTGGTGCGACAGACGGCGGCCGGCGGGCCGCGCGAGTTGGCGATGCTCCGCTGGGGGCTGATTCCGTTTTGGGCCAAGGAGGCGGCGATTGGTAATCGGATGATCAACGCTCGCGGCGAGACGCTCGCCGAGAAGCCGTCGTTTCGCGCGGCATACAAGAAGCGCCGCTGCCTGATCTTGGCCGACGGTTATTACGAATGGCAAAAGCGCGGCAGCAAAAAGCAGCCCTATTACTTTCATCGGCAAGACGACGGACCGCTGGCCTTCGCCGGATTGTGGGAGCGTTGGGAAAAGGGGCCCGAACCGGTCGAGTCGTGTACGATCATCACGACCGACGCCAACGATCTGAGCCGACCGATCCACGATCGGATGCCGGTGATTCTCTCGCCGCAGCAGTACGATCTGTGGCTCGATCCGGAGCTTGAGGACGCCGCTCCGCTACAACCGCTGTTGCAGCCGTATTTGCCGGATGACATGCTCGCCCGGCCCGTCAGCACCCACGTCAATCGCCCGACGAACGACGACCCGCGCTGTATCGAAGCGCAGCGCGAGCTGTTCTAACGCGCGAGTGTTCATCGCCCGCATATCCGGCATCGCTTCACAGGCGTTTACAACGCTTTGAAAGAAGTGCCCTGATCTGCGTTATCTGCGGACCCCTTCTCCTCGTACTACGGTGCGAGGTCACGAAGTCCGATGCCGTGCAATGAATTTGGGGGCTGGGGACTGGAGGCTGGGGACTGGGAAAACCTTGCTTCCAACATGTCCAGTCCCCAGTCTCTAGCCCCCAGTCCCCTGTTTCCTGTTTCCTGGGAAACGATCGCTCCAAACATGTTTTCTATCCTTGATCGTCCGCAAGAACCGTGGGCTAGCGCCCAGCGGCTGATGAAAGACCCGTTGGCCTTGGATTTGCATGATACGTTACGCTCGAACGCACGCATCGACTCATCCATAACAAGACCTACCGGTTAGGAGAATTCAGACGGCATGGCGGCACGCAACATTCGTTGTTTGATAATCAAGGTATCGGAAATGAACCAACCACGACACGGCGAACGGCCCTGGCCCGTTGATCTGCCCTTTGATACGGCGGTCGATATGCCGGCCGATTCCGATCCGCTGATTCAGCGGCTGATCGAAATCGTCCAGCGCCGCGAGGCGATTCGCAACGAAGCCTCACCGCCGCTACGAGAAATCGACCCGCAAAGCGCCCCGCGGCCGGGCGTGGTTGCCGATCCGTGGCGACGCGGGGGAGCGCCGCGCGAGGAATGAAGAGCCACGCTTTTGTTCTGCGGCTACCTTTCCAGTGCCAACAGTTCCAGGTCGGTGTCGAAGCGGATCGCGATGACGATCCACTGGCCGGCGGTCGGATCGGCGTTTTGCTTGCGATAAAACGTGAAATGCCAGACAATCGGGTATTGCTCGCACTTGTAAAGATACTTCATCAGCACCAGATCCTTGCCGATTGACTTGGCCGAGATTCTTTCGCTGCCGCGGTAATTCCCGAAAGTTGTCGTCAGGGCGTCGGTCCTTTTGATCAGCGCGCCCAAGGCCGCGGTTTTGTCGAGCAGCCGCGTGCTCCCCTCCAGCACTTTTTCAAAGGCCAGCCTCGAACTCTTCGTCGAGTCTGGGCTGGTTTTCAAGTCGGCAAAGAAATCGCCGACCTTCTTCTCCAGCCCGGCGATCACGGTGTTGTCCGCCGCAGTGTCAGGCTCCTGAGCCGCGGCAGGAAGGCCGATCAGCAGAACCAGCAACATCGGCAGCAACACAAAGCGGATAGGCGTAAAACACATGGGGAGTTCCTTCGCTTGAGATATTGAAAACCGAACGAATCGATCGCAAGGGAGGCAATTATAACCAGATCCAGGCGGCAATGCCAAAAGGTGCGTGAGAATTGGCCGGGATATCGTGTCGCATTTCTGTGCGGCGAGCCCCATGCGTTAGCTCCTGCAAAAGTCTCATATAAAAAACAAACACCACACACTTTATATACTTAAGGTACGTAATAGGATTTATCCTATTTAAGTACCTTATGTATATACATGGTGGTGCGGATGACTCCTTCATTTTCTCGATTTCCCGTGCATCTGTCAATGTTCGTTCTGAAAACAGCGGTGACTTTTAGCGGATACACCGAAGCGTTTCATTTCACCATCATTTCCCGACTTTTGATGAAAGGAAGATGACGACTTACGTCTTTCATCTTCCTTCCATCAAAATAGTATGTGGTGTTTGTTTTTTATATGAGACTTTTGCAGGAGGCTGTCGCTACGCGACAGCCTCGGGGGTAATACAACCGTGCGCGAAGAGTTTAAGGCCCAGCGAGGAATTACCAGCGGCCTAACGGCCGCCGCTCGCCGAGAAAGGCCCGGCATCAATCGAAGTCGTAGACAATTCGCTCGTTGTCGTCGAGCGAGATTCGCACCGCCTGGATGCTTTCGTTTCGGCCCATGCGCGAGAGAATCTCGGCCGACATGTCGGGGAGCAGGGTTCGCGTGAGGATTTCGTCGATGTTTCGGGCGCCTGTGTCGACCTCGGTGCAGCGATTTACGATACTGGCGACGAGTTCGGGCGCGTAGCTGAATTCCGCTTTATAGTGTTCTTTGATTCTTCTTCCGATCTTGCCAAGCTTGAGTTCGGTAATCTGAGTCATCACCTGGTCGTTCAGGGGATAATACGGAATCACCACCAGGCGTCCCAAGAACGCCGGTTTGAACGTCTTCAGTAACTCAGGGAAAATGGCCTTGGCGAGTTCCTCGGGCTCCGGCGCGGTCTCGGGATCTGCGCACAGATTGACGATGGCCTCGCTGGCCGCATTCGACGTCATGATGATGACGGTGTTCTTGAAATCGATGTCGCGGCCTTCCCCGTCCTTCATGGTTCCTTTATCGAACACCTGATAGAAGATGTCTTGCACCCCGGGATGCGCTTTTTCCATTTCGTCCAGAAGCAAGACGCTGTGTGGTTTGCGTCGCACGGCCTCGGTCATGACGCCGCCTTCGCCGTAACCGATGTAGCCGGGAGGCGCCCCCATCAAGAGCGACACTTTGTGCTCTTCCTTGAACTCTGACATGTTGATGACCGTCATGTTCTGCTCGCCGCCATAGATCAGATTGGCCAGCGTAATGGCCGTTTCTGTCTTGCCGACGCCGCTGGGACCGACCAACAGGAACACACCGACGGGCAAGCACGGATCGGTGAGGTTGGCTCGGGAAGTGCGAATGCTCTTGCCGATGAGGTCGAGCGCGTGCGATTGGCCGACAATCGATTTCTCCATGCGTTCTTTGAGTTTGAGTATGTTTTCGATTTCGTCCGACATCATGCGTCCGACCGGAATCCCGGTCCAGGCGGCCACGGTTGCGGCCACCGCCGATGAATCGACACAGACATGCACCAGCGGTTCGTCGCCCTGCAAGGCCGCCAGTTCGGCCGACGCCGTCTCGACCTGCCCCCGCATTTCTTCGCTCTGCTCGGGGGTCAGCGGCTGCGACGTCGTCTCCGTCAGCGGCTCCGTCAGCGGCTCGGTCGCCGAGGGGCCCTCTTCCGTCGTTGGTTCGGCCTTGTCAGCATCATCGCTGGCCGGAACAGCATCATCGCTGGCCCCCTCAGAGCCGTCGGGCTGGTGGTCGGCTTTCAGCCGCGCGGTTAACTGGTTGATGTTTGCGACCAATTCGCTTTCCTGCACGCGGCGGGCCTGAAGCTGCTCTAGTTCAGTTTCGGATTCGCTCTTGTCGGTTTGAAGTTGATCGATCTTCTCGGTGTGATCGGCGCCGACGACGGCCTCGCGCGAGAGAATGTCGATCGCCACGCCCAACTGTTCGATTCGTCGTTGGCAATCTTCAATCGCCGGCGGCGTCGTGGTCTGACTCAAACCGACGCGCGCACATGAGGTATCGAGCAGACTAATCGCCTTGTCCGGCAACTGGCGGCCGGTAATGTAGCGGCTGGAAAGCGCCACGGCGTCGACGATCGCCGCGTCGAGAATACGCACGCCATGATGACCTTCGAGCGTCGCCGCCAGGCCGCGAACCATTTCCACGGCGGCCGACTCCTCCGGCTCTTCGACCTTGACGACTTGAAAACGGCGGGCCAGCGCGGCGTCCTTTTCAAAATACTTCTTGTATTCCGCCCACGTCGTCGCCGCGACCGTGCGCAGCTCGCCGCGGGCGAGCGCCGGTTTTAGCAGATTTGCCGCATCGCCTTGACCGGCCTGACCTCCGGCACCCACCAGGGTGTGGGCTTCGTCGATGAACAGGATAATCGGGGTGGGCGACGACTTGACCTCTTTGATGACTCCTTTGAGCCGGTTTTCGAACTCGCCCTTCACTCCGGCGCCGGCCTGCAAGAGCCCCAAGTCGAGGGTTCGCAGGGCTACGTTTTTTAGCGAGTCCGGAACGTCGCCGCCGGCGATTCGCAGCGCGAATCCTTCCGCCACCGCCGTTTTGCCGACGCCCGCCTCGCCGGTGAGAATCGGATTGTTCTGACGGCGGCGGGTGAGAATGTCGATCATCTGACGTATCTCAGAGTCGCGGCCGAGCACCGGGTCGATGTCGCCCCGCCGCGCAAGCTCGGTGAGGTCGATCGTGTATTGGTCGAGCGAAGGCGTTTTGGTGCTTCCCATCGGACGAGGCGCGCCGGACGGCGTTGCGGCGGAACTGACCGCCTCGGCCTGCTCACCCGCCTCGATAGATTTGCTCGTGATGTCGAAGAAATCTGACCGCAGAGACTCGGGGGAGATTTTTTGAAATTCGTCGGAATCGACCGACGCATTGCGGGCCGACGAATCGTCAACGACCAGGGCATAAATCAGATGCCCCGAGCGAACCGTGGACGATTCGAAATCGATCGAAGCGTACAGCCAGGCCGCCTTGGTGAGATCGACCAGATTCTGGCTCAGCGCCGGCGGCCGGGCGTTGCCGGTTTTTAGCCGGTCGATCGAGCGCGTCAAGTCCGCGGTCAGGCGAGAGGAATCAACGCCGAAATGTCTCAATATGGCCGCGACGTCCGTATCGGTAGCTTCCAGCAGCTTGAGCAGCCAATGTTCGATTTCGACGTTATAGTTGGTGCGAGACAGACATAGCCCCGCCGCGCCTTCGAGGCCACGGCGAGGAGTATCGCCAAGCTTTCCTACCAGTTCTTTGAGGTCCACGCTGGCCATAACATTGCCTTTTCAATTGGGGTTGGTGAAGGGTTGTTTTTTCTGGGGCATGCCATCGACGACGAACACGGCGTCGCCGACGTCATCCTGAAGCGGCGACGAACGAATCCATGTATTCCACCCCAGTCGAGCGGGATCGGATGAATCGCTGTCGAGTTGACACCATGGTACTTCCGCACTACGAAGGATTAGCTGCACGTCGAAATCGAATTCCGCCCCGACGTGCAGTCGCACGATCTCGGACAAGGTTTGTAGCCGCCCGCGGCCTGGAATGAAATCACGAAACTGCGAATACGAAAGCGGCCCAAGGCGAATTCGGAATTTGCTCGGAACATCCCACACCCGCTCTCCGGCGATGGTGTCGAGGCCAAGCTGATTGTTCCTGCCGGCGGGGCAATCGGCGGAAGGTAATTTACTCTGATTCCGCCGCTCGCTCAAGTAAAACCATTGTCCGAAAAACTGCTGCACTTCAGCAGGCACGCCAAAATAATCTGCTACGATCTGCTCCAATGTTGCCGCGATCGGTCGGGACTGTGCGAAATGGCCGGCGTAATACAGGATCGTCTCGTCAGCGACGTTCAGGCGACGACGAAGGCTGGGAAACCCCAACCCGACACAGCAGTACATCGCGAAGGTGAACAGGCTATCGTCGCCGCCGCCGCTGCCATCGTCGTTGCCATCGCCGGCGCGCGCGGCCCGTTCATGCGAATACGGAAATCGGTACTTTTCCCAGGCCCGATAAAACAGCGATATCACGCGGTGATGAAACAGGTCGAGATAATCCCGCAGTGAGGAGTCATTTACCCGCAGGCGGTCGATCACGAGCTGCGTGTAATGCTGCGGCAGCACGCCGCTGGGGCCCGTCAATCCCATAAACGTGACCTGCATCTCCGGCGGCGGGCCGGAGGCATCCGTCAGCAGCCTGCCATCGGCCGGCTGCAGCGACTTGATCGGGCTTGACGGAAAGCCCCGCGACGGAAGCGATCGGAATCGCACGACCTCTTCGTCGGGCGCATGGTCGCGCCCGACGGATTTGCGCCGTGGACTCGATTCGTCGTGGCTGCCGGATCGAGCGATTAACTCGAGCAGCCGCACCGCCTGAAAAAAATCGAAGCGGTACGGCTCTTCGAGCAAACGCTCGGCTACAGTAACACCCTCTCGCCCTCTCTTGCCGGCCATTCCCAAGTTTCTCCTTCCCGCTCCGTGATGACTGCGGTCGTAAGCGTGAATGAATTGATCGAACTGTAGTGTCGAAAGAAGCGATCCAAGACGCTGGCAAACAGATAAGCCCCGCCGCCGGAGAATTTTTTTCCGTCCAAGCGAAGTTCCAGCTTCAATCCGCGGCACAAGCCGGGCGGAGGCGCATCTTTCAGCCGCCGCACGACGCGCTCGACGCCGATGCTCAGTATCCCATCGATTGCGTCGCGCGAATCCGCGGAATTCTTAAAATCGTAAAGCCGCAGGATCTCGCGCAGCGCATCGGCCCCGTCTTCAAAGTCGACCAACGACAAATGGTTCAGGCAGAGGTGCGAAACCAATCGCCAGCGCGTGCCGTGTCGTAGCGAAGGCCGCAGCGTCGGGCTGGGAGGCGTTAGGCACCGAATCGACTCGAGCGGTCCACCTCCGATCAGATGCAAGATGGGCTGTCCGCCGCCAAACGGCAGGCGGCGGGGAAGATCCCGGCTCAAACAGGTCGTCTCGACGTCAACCGTTTGCTCCTCGGCGACCATCGGGTCGAAGTCGAGATCGACAAAACTGAGGTGGACATCGGTGCCTTCGTCGAACATCCGATCCTCCTCGTCCGCCTCTCGGCGCGTCGCATGCCAATACGCGCGGCCCCCTTCGTCGTCGCCGCCGTGCTTCGACGAGTAAAATGGATGATACTCCTGCTCCTCGCCTTGTGGGCCGCTGCCGACCACACGATCGATCGAGTAGATTTCATAGGCCAACGGACGCCGCGCGTCGGGAACTACGCGATATTCGCTTTGCGCATGCGAAAGCTGAATCGGCTCGGCCCGCTGCTGAAACAGATTGACCATGGGAGTGCAGCCGAACTGAAACGTGTTGCCGTCGACAAACCGCTCCAATTCCGTGACGTCGCGATCGACGTAACAAAAAATCTCCAAATGACGGCCGATGTTTCGCATGGCAGCCGGTGGAATGCAAAGGTCGACGAACAAAAACTTTTCCGGATACGCGAAATACTCCGCCAGCAGGCGGTAACCCACAAACGAGCGAGGTTGATGTTCCAGAATTCCTTCGTCGAGACCAAATCCGACCGGCTTGATACAGCCGCTGCCACGCAAGCGGCTGTCGACGTCGTTGGGAAGAAAGCAGGCGTCGCGGTCGTCTGGCGACTGGGCCACCGCTACGCCTACGACGTCGTTGAGTAACATCTCGTGCAATTCGTAATTCACCGGAGCACTGCCGGTGATGAACAAGCGGAAACGATCGAGCGACAATTGCTGAAAGCTGACTTCCGCGGCCAGACACTCCAGTTGCAATCGCAGCACGGCCGTCGCCTTGCTGCTGTACGGTGAGTCGGGCGCGCGATACGGCTGGCCGGAAAGGGCCACGGATTTCAACTCGAACGGCCGCAAGTCGACGTCGTAACAGGTACGAAACCGGCACGGCTCGCCGTCGATCAATTCGGTCTCGATGACCTTTCCTCGATCGATCTGATAACCTGAGGTGAGTTCCCCTTGAGAGCGGTCGAGCGAGAACTGCACGATGGCCATCGAGGGAATGGGCCGCAGGTAATGCGGATAAAGCACCCCCAGCATGGCCTCGGTGATTTCCGGGAAATCGTCCTCGATCTTGTGTCGCGTGCGAGCATTAAGATACGCGAACGCTTCGATCATTCGCGCCACGTGCGGATCTTCAGCGACGTCCGGCCCCAGCCGCAGGCGGCCGGCGATTTTCGGATGAGCCTTGGCGAAGAGCGCCCCCGATTTGCGGAGGTATTCCAATTCGCGATTGTAATAGGGCAGCAATTCGTCCATCAGATGCGCCCCTGCTTGATGCCGAATTGTTTCGTCGCGGGCTCAAGCCATGAGTCAAACACGACCGGTTCCGGCGACGGATGCGCATACAGCAGTGCGTCGATGCGAAATCGAATCGTGCGATCCGAAGCGTCGGGGTTTTTGATCATTTCGACCCTAAACTCCTTAAATCGCGGCTCGAACTTCTTGATCGCCTGTTCGATCAGGCCCTTCAGTCGTTGGCGGTCATCGAACGACGACATGGCAGCGCCGGTGAAATCGGGGATTCCGTAAGCGGTGAGAGACTGATCCAACTCCTTTAATTCCTCTGGCCAACCATCACTGCGCCAGCGCGTATTGAGCAGGTTTTCGAGGTCGCGCTGAACGGACAATCGCAACTCGCGCAGCACGTGCGACCGCGACTTCGGCGTCTCGGTGCTGACGTCCGGATCATCGTCGATCAGTCGATCGAGGACCGACGACACGAGCAACTGACTATCGCGTATTCTCGCCATCGGACTCGCCTTGCGCTGTGTTATCTCGAGCGTTGTGAATAGGAACACGTCATGGGAACAAACGTCACGGTGTAGCAGGCGAGTCGAAATTAAGCTGACTTAGATCCACGATGGGAAGACAAGACTCGTCCACCATGAACGTGCGCATCCCCAGACCGCGTGTCGGCCCGCCGCTGTCATCATCGCTGCCATCATCGCCGTCATCATCTCCGCCGTCATCATCTCCGCCGTCATCATCGCCGCCAAACCACTGGGCGGCCCGACCTAATCGCAACGCATCGTCATCGCTTTGCGAGCTTCCGGCGTACAGCGCCGGCAAGTAAACCTCCCCGTCGGGCCCGTCGCGCACGACCATGCGAGCGGCCCGCCACAGCACGTCGCGAGGAAACTTGAGGGGCCGTAACTCGATCAACTCAATCTGGTCCATCCCAATCCAATAATATTTTCCGTTGGTCGTGAGCACCTCGAAAAGACAAGACGTCAGGTCGTCGAAGTCGCGAAAGTCGGCAAACGCCGTCTCGCCACATCGACCGGCGATCGCAACCCGTTGGCTGTCGGCCTGGGCTAACAAGGCCGCCGCCTGCTGAAGGTCGCCCTCGCGAATGTGGATCGAGGCCTCCAGGTGCAAACGCAAGCCGGGTGACGGTTCGCCGATCAACTCCGGGAGCCGCCCGTCGTTGTAGAATTGGCCGCGGGCGATGGCGGCGCGAACGAGTTGTCGGTACAGAGCAACTCCGGTCGCCGCGGAGGGATCTTGCTGGCTGATGATTTCGAGCTGTTTGTCGGCCCGCTCAAAATCTCCACGAAAACAGAGCAGGTCACAAAAAAACGTCCGCGCCGCCGTATCGGTGGGGCGTTGTTTCACCTCGCTGACCGCCGCGTCGATGGCCGCATCAAGCTGACCGGCGTCGAATAGCTCGCTGGCTTTGTTCATGTTAGGCTCGCAATTCCGGTCCAAGTTCTGTATCGAGGCGCACCGCCGCCACCAGATCGTCCAACTCAAAATGCGGCCAAAGATGAAACACACATTGGTATTCGCCCGGCTTGGCCGGGTGCGGGCGAACCTGCACGCGGGCTTCGCGCAGCGGGCGTTTGGCCTTGATGCTCCGCGAAGCTTCGCTGTCGGGAGTTACGTATTGAACGATCCAATCGTGCAGAATTCGCTCGCACTCGTCTGCCTCGGTGAAACCGCCGATCTTATCACGGGCCAACGCCTTGAGGTAGTGGGCGAAACGCGAAACGCACAGCGTATACTGCAGCATGCTCGAAATCCGCGCGTTACGAGTCGCCTCCGGGGTGCTGTATTTTTTTGGCTTTTGCACCGATTCGTTACCATAGAACGCAGAGTGATTCGTGTCGTGGCACTGGCACAACGGCATGAAACCCAAGTCGCTCAATTCGCGTTCCTGCGTGTCGGTGACGAGCACGTCGGTCGAACATTTCGGGGCAAAACCTTGGCTTTCGGTGGCAAAACAGTGAACCGGCAATCCGGTGACCCGGCCGCCGCCGTCGACGTCCCGCTCCACACCTCGAATGCCGGCCAGCCAACCGGAGCGGGCGAACGCGCGGACGATGACCTCTCCAAAGGCGAAGGCCGCGTTTCCCCACAGGTATTTGCTGGCATCCGGCCCGCTCACGTCTTCGGAAAAACTGAATCGGTCAACGCGCGACACGGTGTTGCGATACGGCAGTCGCGCGAGAACCCGAGGCAGCACCAGGCCCACAAATCGCGAGTCGTCCGTGTCTCGCAGCGCGCGCCACTTGATGTAGTCTTTTTGTTGAAACACGCGGGCGAGATTGGGGCTGGTTTCCAAGCCGCTGAAGTCGTCGAGTCCGAACATGGCCGGGCTGGGCGAAGCGATGAAGGGACAAAATGCCGCCGCCGCAACGCCGGAAATCGACTGCAGCACGGCCACGTCGCCCTGGCTTGCCGAGATTTCGTAATCTCCCAACAGTACGCCAAACGGCTGCCCGCCCGGTGTGCCGAACTCCCGCTCATACACCTTTTGGAAGAGCTGGCTCTGATCGAAATCGATGGCCCGATCAAAGTCTCGCTTCAATTCGTTCCACGAGACGCTGAGCAGTTTTACTTTGATGCCCCGATCCGGCTCCTCGTCGCTGGCGCGCTCCTCGTCGACCCGCTCCACCAGCCGCCGGAGATTGCGCCAGGCCGCCTCGAGCCGCTGGAATTTGGGATGGTGCAGAATCGCGTTGAGTTGTTCGTTGAGCAGCTTGTCGATCAGCGCCACGAGCCGGTTGAGCCGTCGGCCGATGTCGTTGCTGCTGAGCCCATCGAGCGGCCCGATCCATTGCTTGAGGGCTTCTCGGACGCTCCGCCCGGCGAGGTTGCCGGCCAACGAGGGGAGCTGCGCCTCGCCGGTCGATACAGGATCGTCCAAGATCGCGTCAACCAGGCTGCGTCGGTCGACGGGGCGCGCAGCAGACACCGACTCCGTGGGCCCCGACGCTGGAGCGTCACCGATCCCGGACTGCTTGGACGCCGGGGAGGCGCCGTCGGGCGTGTGAGACGTCATTCAACGAGCACTCGCTAGACTACTTTTCTCGCGGTAGCTGCGCGACCATTCGTATCGACGCGTTCAGCGCTTCCAACTGCAGCCACGGCCGGCAGTGAATGACGGCGTTGTATTCGCCCGGGCTACCGGGAACTTCGGTCACCGTGACCTTGGCCTCTTGTAACGGGTAACTGGCTTTCGCCTTGGCGCTGGGTTTCGGGTCGGCAGAGACGTATTGATGAATCCAGTTATGCAGCCACTTTTCGCAATCCTCGCGTTCCATGAAGGCACCGATCTTATCTCGGGCGATCACCTTCAGGTAATGAGCGATGCGCGAGGCGGCCAGGATGTAAGGCAGCCGTGCGGAAAGCGACGCGTTGGCCGTGGCCTCGGGCTTATCGTACTTCTTCGGCTTCTGGGCGGTCTGCGCGCCGAAGAACACGGAATAATCGGTGTTTTTGTAATGACAGAGCGGCAAGAATCCGAGATGGCTTAGTTCGGCTTCGCGACGGTCCGTAATCGCAACTTCCGAGGGGCACTTCTGGTCGAGGTCTCCCTCATCGTTCTTGAAGACGTGTGTCGGCAGGCCCTCGACCATGCCGCCGTTCTCGACGCCTCGAATCGCCGTACACCAGTTATACTTGGCGAAGGCGTCGGTCAACTTGGCCCCCAGCACGTAGGAAGCGTTCATCCAGCAGTAGTCGTCGTGGTCGACGGCGATCTTCTCGCCCTTGGGGCCCAACTCGACTTCTTCAAAATCGAATTCTTCGATCGGTTTGGTCTGGCTGCCGAACGGCTCGCGGGCCAGCACACGAGGCATGGCAAATGCCACGAAGCGGGAGTCTTCGCTGTCTCGAAACGCCCGCCACTTAATGTGTTCCTTCGACTCGAATATCTTGGCCAGATCCCTAACCTTGGAAAGTTCCTGCCAATCGTCCATGCCAAACAATTCGGGCGTCGGCGCCGTGATGAAGGGCGCCAGCGCGGCGGCCGACACACCGGACATTCTCATCAACGTGTCGATGTCGTCGTTGCTCTTGCCGAACTGGTAGTCGCCGATAATGGCGCCGTAGGGAGTTCCGCCCGGCATGCCGAATTCATTCTCGTAGAGCTTCTTGAAGATCGTGCTCTGATCGAACTCGATCGCCCGTTCCAGATCCTTCTTCAAATCGTTCTTGCTGCAGTTGAGCATGCGAATCTTGAGCATCTCGCCCGTTTCGCTGTTCATCACCAGGTAGTGCAGTCCGCGCCACGATCCTTCCAGTTTTTGGAATGCCGGCGCGTGCATAATTGTGGCAAGTTGTTTGGAAATCACCTTGTCGATTTCGGCGATCCCGGCCGTAATGGTTCGCACCACGTCCTTGTCGATGGAAACGGTGCCGCGATTCACTTCCTGAACGAGCGTGGAGATCAATTCTCTGGCCCGATCGGGCTTCGTCTGCTTGGTTGCGGAAATCGCCTGATCGAGCGCGCTGGTGGTCTGTGTTTCGGTTTGCGCTTCCGACGACTGTTCTTTCTGTTCGCCCGTGCTCATGATGATTCTCCTCCGTCTGAGTCGTCACCGGACGACTCAACGCCCAGCTCCGAAGCGATACTCTTCATCTCCTCGGTATTGGCGAGAACATTGTCGAGGATCTGTTCAAGTTTGTCACTGTTATCGATTTTCGCCAGTAGGTCGCGAAGATTTTCTCGCGTCTCCAGCAGCTTCTTCAGCGGTTCCACCTGCTTGGCAACATTGGCCGGTTCAAAGTCTTCGATCTGCTCAAACTTCAATTGCACGGCCATTTCGCTGCCGTCGTCTTTCATCGTGTTATCGACGCGCAAATTCAAACCCGGGGTCATCCGGGCCATGATCCCGTTGAAGTTGTCGCGATCGATTTCGAGGAAACTGCGGTCCTTGAGCGGCTTGAGTTCGCCCGTCGGGTCGCCGGAGAAATCCCCCATCACTCCCACCACAAACGGCAACTCCTTGACGATCGTGGCCCCTTCGGTTTCCACTTCGTACTCAATCTTTACGCGAGGCGGACGAACTCGCTTGAGTTTCTTCTGGTAACTTTCTGCCATGGTTTGGTTTCCCTATTACAAACGGGTACTTTGCATGCCACCACCGAAGCCGGAATTTTCCGCCGAGACCCCACCAGCCAGCAATCGTTGTAATGGTTTTCTTGCCCGCGATCAAGCATCCGACAAAAATTCTTGGCTTGCCTGCCTTGCCTAATCGGAATTCTCGTCGGCGCTCGGTTCTGGGATTCCCGTCCTGCGGAACATTTCGCCGCGGGCCGAGTCGTCGGAAATCAACTCGGCGAGCAAGTCGGGCAGCGACATGCGGCCCCAGCGGACGACTTGCCGCAGGCCATAGGAGACGGGCGAATGGGGCTCGGTCCGCTCAAAAAAATCGGCGATCCGACCCAACAAGTGGAACGCCTCGTCGCGGGTAGCAACCTGACCGTCGCCGATGGCCGCTTCCGATTTAGAGACCATCTCGCCGCCGACAGACGCTTCCTCGCCATCGGAAGCCGGCTCTTCGACTACATGAGGGGCGATCGATTTAATCCGATGAGTCGAATTCTCCAACGTCTCTTTCAAGGCGGTAAGTGACGGGGAATTTGTGCCACATTTCTCATTCAATACGTCGATCATCCCCGACAATTCTTCCTCGCATTGGCTGACATCCTCAAAAAGTTCGCGATAGAAATCGTCCGGGGTGGTTTTCACCGCGCTGTCAAATTCCGACTTGGATACGCCGCCTTCTTGCCCCAGTTCGAATGCGGCGATGTAGTCCAGGCCGGTGAACGGCCCCGTGCCGCCGCCGGTAATCGCGATGGCGTGGATCGGCGATTCCAAAGAACGGTTCAAACCATCGACTTGAGAAACGACGTGGCCGGCGTCGTTGTCTTCGTCCGGCTGAGGCTGGATGCCGTCCCAATAGCGCTCGCTAAGTTCCCTGATGAGACGCAACCCGTCGCGCAGACCGGCGAAACCATGTTCGCGGACGAGCGCCTCGACCAGCCACGCAGACACCCACAAATCCTTCGAGTGCTGCCCAAGCACGCCCGTCGCCAGCGTGATGACCGCGTTCCAGTCGGGCTTTTCGATCTTGGGAGCGCCCTCCTCTTCGCCGGCGATGCTGTCGCGGTAGAGCAGCTTCTCCGCCTCGCGCGCGGCCCTCCGCGCGCCAAGCACGTCGTGAAACAGCTCGCCGCCAGCTTCATCCTGGCGAAGATTGATTCCGCCCGGCACCTCGGGAGAGATCGGGGACAAGAGTAAGTCGAAGTCGAGGGTTGGTTCGGTAGCCATCGTAGTTTTTTCACACTTCCTTCGTGGATTCTCGAAACAATAGGCGGCTGCTGCCCTCAGAGCCCGCTTCATCATAGCCAAACCAATCGCCAAATGCGATGACTCGCGGGGAGGCTTTGAGGCGACTTGGCTGTGCCATGGGGCGCGACCAACGGTCGCGGCTTTATGGACGCGACCGAATTGTCCCTGGACTAGTCCTGGGCGTCCACTTTTTTGAGCTGGAAGGCCATCTGCTGCAATGCCTTGGTGTGCAGACGGCTGGCCCACGACTTGCTCATGCCGAGACTGGTCGCCGCGTCTTGAAGCGTATGGCCCTCGAAATAGACGAGTCGGACGAGCACCCCCAGCGTCGTCGGGAGCGATTCGATCAGCGATCGGACCTTTTCTTCGAGTTCGTGACTTGCCGCCGCTGCCGCGGGCGTACCCGCAGCGGGGTCCGCGAGCTGCGCCGCCGCATCGGTCTCCCCCGCACCCGTCGCCAAACAGACGACGGCCAACTGTCCGCTTGTATCGGATAGCCAACGCAGATCCTCAGCAAGCGAGTCACCCGAGGTGCCTGTCGCCGCCTGGGTTTGAGCCTGGAGCGTTTCGTTGGCCAATTGTTCGTATCGGAGCCGATTGTATCGAGAGCGACTCGTCCAACTCATCTTCGATAGGCCGTCGTAAATCGCCCCACGAACACGATAGTAGGCGTAGGTGGCGAATTGCGCGCCGCGGTCCGCGTCGAAGTCTCGATCGGCTTGGACGAGGCCAATCTGACCGTAGCCGACCAAATCGTCCAAATCGACGTTGGGTGCCGACGTCTTGTGGATCTTCGTCGCCAACGACCGGACCAGACCCTGGTGCGTTTGAATCCTTTGTTCGGAAACATCTGACGTCGCGGTCATGACAACGCCTCGCAAGCTCGATCCCAAAGCGTTTCGAGTCGTGCGCGCCCGGCCGGATCGTCCATGAGCGTCTGCGCGATGCGGCGCGAAACATTCTTCCAGACTTCGCCCTGTGTCGCGGCCGTGTCAAAACGCTGCTCGAGGACGACCTGGACCAACTCGACGGCCACCGGATCCAGCAGCAACGGCTGTCCCCGATATGCCCGCACCACATCCGCGAGAATGTCCAGGGGAACTCTTTCCAGCAACTCGTTCGGGTCTTCGGCACCGAGGGTTTGCTCGAGCACGCTTTCCAGCAAAGCCGCTTCTGCCTCCGCATCGCCAGAGCGGTCCGAGGATTCGCTCTCGGGCAGCGCATGCGGCCGTTGCGGCGCTCCACCGGAACTTGGCTGAGAAGGGTGGGTCGTCATTTTGGGCGATCCTCTTTCGGACATTATTTTCCGATGAGTGTTGCGGCGTCGTACCCTCAGATTCTACTGCGAGCCAAGCAACCGATCAAATAAAACCAGCAATCCGAGCCACGAATAGTCCGACAATCCCCAACGCCAACACACCATTCAGCACGGCCATCGTATTGGCGAGGCTTTGATACCGGTCGTTGGAATCGAGCGCGGCTTTCATCCATTCTAGTTCGTTCTCATGGCCGATCAGCTTATCGGCCAAGACGCTGTGTACAAACGCCTGACGGTCTTCTTCTTCGCCGGTGGCCGCGAAATAGCAGCCGCCAAACAGCAACGGTTCCGGCTCCGGCGGATCGCGGTCCGGGTCGTGGGCCAAGGCGCCGACCAGGATATTCGTCAGCCGACGGTCGAGATCGCCCCGAATGCGGCAAAGCAAGTCATACAGATCGCCGTTGCCGGTTCTTTTTAGGCCGTCGCGTTGTTGAAAAAGGTTGTAGGCCCAGTCTTCAAACGCACCGCAAGCGTTTTTCACGACGGCCTCAACCTCTTCTGGCGTCGGCGGGCTCCAGACGTTGTAACCTCGGCCGAAACGGCTGTTGGCGGCTGCCTCCGGCCCGATTCTACGAACCAGCTCTCGAAAGCCGGCCTGAGTTTCCATGCCGCCAACCAGCGCGACGACCGGGCAGCGGAGCTGTACGATGTCGCGGATCGTGGCAATGTCGCTTTGTGCCGCGACCTGCACCTCTGAGCCATGGTCGCTGCTTTGCTGAAGCACGTGAAACGGCAACACCGTCAGAACGCCGTTGATCGCACAGACCGGCTCCCGAGCCCGTTTTAGGATTTGGCAAACGTGCTCCAACCGGCGTGCCTGTTCGTCGGCCTCCTTGCTCAGCAGGCCGCGCAGAGCACCTTTGGCGGACGGGGCAGACGCTGCGCCCGCATCGCCATCGCCGGAATCCTGCCCGATGATCATCGTGCCGGCGTACTTCTGGCGTCGCTCACTTTCAGATAACACGCTTGCCCCCGGGCTGCTGGGTGCCTGGGAACTGCGCCCGTCGTCGCCGCCGGGAGGGTCTTGCGAGCCGATGAGAATGGTGCCCTTGATGCCGTCTTTTCGCTTTCCGCCCGGTTTGGGCGGCGCCAATGCCTGGCCGCTGGCGTCGGTCGCCTTGCTGGCAAGCAAGCTGAGGCAGCACGCATCGGTACAGCAGAGAAAAATTGCCTCGGGCCCGGCGAACCAGTGTAGCGCCGCGGGGCCTTCGGGAACATCGTGAACGTTGAAGCCGATTCGCGTGGCGGAAAAAATGTCCTTGGCTTGTCGTTCGTTGGGCACTCCCAGCACCAGAAAGATCGGCGTCTCATCGAGTTCCAGGCCCTTCTCTTTCAGTGCCTTGATTCCTTCACGCCACGCCATGTCGATGTCTGGATAGTTGGACGTTTCGCCCTCCAGCCATAGTTTTACGGCTCGGCGGACGACCAGGGGAATCACGATCAATAGAACGGCGACGATGACGTAAAACGTCACGGGCCACGATTTCCAGTCGGCCCCTGCGACGAATTTTAGGTACCAAAAGAATGCCGTGAGCGTGCAGAGAATCAGCACGAAACCGACCAACAACGCCGCACGCGTCGGCAGCGACATTCCCAGCAGCCGCCGAGGCGCCGAAAAAATTGCCCGTGGAGACGCGAACAATTTGCGCATCGGGAAGGTCAGGTAGTAGAATACTCGCTGCATGGCGTCATGTTCTTTGGTATGGGGATGGCACGGGCACTACGGCTTGCGGAAAAACCATAGATAGGCGATCTGCAGTCCGCCGATCCCCAACAGACACAGGCATGCCAGTGACATTCCCAGCAGATTGAATTTGCCGTCAAGCGGGGGACAGCCGCTGCCGGGGCGGGGCGATTCGGTGATGGGCGGCCTGCCCTGGGCGAGCACGATCGACATTGAGGTTTTTTTCGCCCACGCTTCGCAGGTCGCCGGGAGTCCCATTTCTTCGATCAGCGCGCTGCCCGAGGCGTCGCGATAAAGGCCGCGAAATCCCAGCACAACACTGACGTAGAACACCTCCAGCGCATCCTTGACCGCCAGCAGATTAGCGGCCGTGGCTTTTTCGTAAAACGTGTTGTAGGCCCGGCTTGAGTTGAAAAGGTCGAACTCCAGCGGTTCCTCTTTCCATGGTTCGCGCCCGATCCACTCCTGATCGATGAGCATCTCGTCGATCCAGGCAACCAGCGCGTATTTGGCGAGATGCCAATCTTCCTTGTCGCCCAGCAGTTGCTCGGCGCGGTCCAGCCGGTTGCGAATTTGTAGCCGCTCGCCGTCGACGTCCTGAGGGTTATCTCGCGCGATGCGCTTCAATAGATCCAGAACGTACAGAAACACGGGATCGACGGCATGGGCGAATTCCGGCGTCATGATTCAGTCAGACAGTTCTAGCTATTAGGAATCGCGAATAGAGCGAATTGCAATTCGGCCATCGCTCCGCCGTAGTTGACGAGCAGCGTTCGTTCACCTTGCAAACTCTCCATGTTACCGATCAGCGTCTCCGTGAAACGGATGGCCAGCGTCTGAGTGTTCTGTACATCATCGAAGTAGGCGCTCTTGCGGCCGACTTGGTAGAACGTCCAGCCGCCGCCGATCGGCACGGCGCGGGGCGCCTGTTCCAGTAATTCCAGTCTCACCCCTTCTTTTTTATACACGAAGATGTCTTCGACCTGGCCGCTGCTGCCCATCTTCCAGTTCAGCTTTCCTCTGCCTTCCGATAGCAGGTCACGGCATTGATCGGCCGAGATGTTGCTCGACTGCACTCCGACAAACCAACTCCAGCCGGGATCAAACCACTTGCCTTCCAGGGTGACCTGCATTCCTTTGCCGGCTCCCTTGAAATAACGCTGCACGTATTGTGCCGGTTCGACCGCGTCGATCAAGTCAGTGATCCGCAGCTTGATCCAACGAAAAATCCGCGCCAATTCATCGTGATCGTAATGCGGAATGTCTTCCACTCTTCGCGCCGGCCCAAACACCGACAGCATCCCCACCACGCGACAAAGCTCCTGATACGCGCAAAAAGGATGCACGCCCTGGGCAAACGCCAGGCAACCGAGCGAGGCATACGCTTCGTTCAAGGTTCGCAGCATCAACAGCATGTTCAAATCACCCGGCGTGGCGCTGGCCAACGACACGCCCCGGCTGATTGCGTATTCGCTGAGCGCGCTGATGCGATTGCCGATGATGTCGTAAATCGAGCGGATGATGTCGATGGCCAGCCCCGGCCAGGCCTCGATCGCCAGCAAAGGAGGTATGTACTCCCGATCCAGGGAGGGCGATGCATCTTCGTCTCCGGCCCGTTGAATCTGCGCGATCGGCAACACTTCGTAGCCGGCGAGATCCTGGCTGGAATGAAGCAGGCAGACCCTCAACCGACGCAGCGACAGATCCTGATCTCCACCGCCGGCGCTTTCATCTTGCAGATTCTTATCCGTCTCGACGTAACGCTGCGATGCGACGGAACCCTCGCGGCCGACGTTGGCCTGTCCCAGCTTCAGTTTCGGGACGGCGAGATACACGCGGACCACGCTCTCGGTCCCAAACGCCTCTCGCAAGTCGATTCGATCAGGCTCTTGGCCCGAGGGCAAGTCGATGATCGTGCCATCCATCGTGCGGGCGCGAACGGCCGTCACCTGAAAGTGATGATTGCGGATCGCGTCTTCGCTGATTTCGATCGATCGGAGACCGTAGCGATACGGACGATCGAACTCTCCCGAGGTATCCACCAGCTCCGACCAATATCGGTCTGACGCCTGAAACTGGTGAGGCCGAAGGAACATGCCCTCGTGCCAATGGACGGGCAAGTTCTTCATCGACCCCTCTTGTTCTAAAAGCGGCGCCGTGGGCCAGCCCTTTCGGCAGCCACGACTTGTGGGCGCATGGTGACGGGTTTTCGGCGAATTGACGGCGGACTGATTCGCAGCGGACAAATCGGCCAAGCCATGAACATATCATGCGACGCGGAATCTGCAAGGGTTCGATATCCCCTGGCCGCCACAGGCGACATGCCCAGCCAATTTGGCGCGCGGCCCTTGGTTTTGCTATGATCCGGCCTGCTGCGGGCAATGTTTGCGGCGGGCGGTAGCGGCGACGAATTAAGGAGGGCATCGGTTGTGAGCTATTCATCTTCGGCTGGCCGAGGCGGCTGGCGACAGACGGGCGCTGCCGGAACGGGGCCAAGAACAGGCTCCAGAAAATCGGCTCGATGGGTGTTTTCCGCGCTGGCGATTCTTCTGGTCGCCGTCTTGGTTTGGGTCGTGGCTCGGCAATTCGGGCCGAAGCCACGGACGCATTTTGCCGCGCTCACGATTCAGCAATACACCGACGTAGCCGTGCCGCCGTTGGCGCTGTCCAAGGCCGACGGAGACTATGTCGGCGAGGCCTTGGGAAACTCGACCAGTCGCTGGAATGATCTTCGGGATTCAGATCATATCGACGTGCTAGAGCGACTGAAGAAGCTGGAGCTCAAGCAGGACGACGTTCTCGTCCTCTACGTGCGAACTCACGGCGTTTCCGATTACGATCAACCGCCGCCCAAACCGGATGCGACGGAGGAATTCCAGTCGGAGTCGAGCGCCTGGGCTGACGCGCCCGACAAACGATCTGCTTTTTTGCTGTGCGGTAACTTCGTTGCCGGAACCGACGAAGGCCGCTATCCGCTCAGCGAGCTTCTCGACGTGATGACATCGTGCCAGGCATCCGTCAAGCTGCTATTGCTCGATCCGGGATCGATCGGCACCGATCCGCGATTCGGAATGATGATCAACGAGTTTTCCCGGGTGATCGAAAAAGACGTGAAAGCAACGGCTGACCCCGAGTTGTGGGTGCTCTTGCCGAACGGAGTTTTGCAGACGGGCAGCAGGGGCCTGCCCGCGCGGTCGCGATCGCCGTTCGCAGAGGCGCTGGGAGATGCGTTCGCTGATCTTGACAACACGGCTGTTGTTGACGGAAACAAAGCGATTGCCCTGTCGGAATTGTGCCGGTATCTCCTGGAGCGATCGCAAGGCTGGTCTGAAGGTGGCGTTCCGCTCGTTCTCATTAACGGCGCGCGTGGGCGAATTGACGATCCCACGAGAATCAAGCACGACGTGTTCATTTTCTTGCCGCCCGATGTAGATGAATCCGAAGAGGATGAAGAAGAAGATGTAGCAGAAGCCTCGAAGCGGCCGGAAGTGCAATACCGCGGGAAATCCTCGCGGTTGGCGGGGCGAAATCGGCACGTCGGACTGCCGCGCGGCGAGAGTCGGCCAACGTGGTTTTCCCAGCGCATTGGCGTTAATTCCGCCGCTGCGGTGGCCCTCTTCCAAAAGGCCGCGGGCGAGAAACCGTCCGCCGTCGAAGCAGGGGCCAAGTCGGACGACGGGCCATCGGATGCTGTCGAAAAACCAAGCGATGGCGCTGCCGCCCCACCCGCTCCGACACCAAAGCGTGACGGCGAATCCCGGCCCGATTCGTCGGCCGCTGTTTCTACGAAAACGGATGGTTCCGGAAAGGAAACGGTCGCGAAAAAGGGCGCTTCGGACGAAGTGTCGCTCGACGATATGAATATGGCCGAGATGGTAGAACGGGCGTGGAGCGTGCGCGACGAACTGCAACACCATATCAACGGCCCCGGCATCAACGCCGAGAGTCGTGCGAAGCGTTGGTCTCCGGTGGACTTCGCGCCGCATCTCTGGCGATTGTTGAACGCGCGACTGCTCTCTTACGAGCGCGATTCCATATTTGGAAATACCAGCCGCGAGAAGAATCTAAGAGCCTTGATCGCAAATCTTGAAACGCTCAAAGGGGCGGTTGACAACGGGCCAGGTGACGTGCCGTTCACGGGCTTGGAAGACGTCGGCGAGGGCCTGCTGACGTCGTGGAGCCGATTGCACTCGGAACAGCCTCGCGTCGTTCAGAGTTGGAAGGTCGTGACTTCCGAAAACCCCCTCAAGGGGGCGCTGCGGCTGAGCGCGGATTTGAGTTTTCTGGCACCTTATTATGTGGCCTGGTACGACGCAGCGAGCCTGACGTCTCCTTCGGCCGGTAACCTCAATGACGCATTTGAAGATATCGAGGGACTCCTCGATCAACTCGATCGCTTCGACGCCGCGCTGCGGCGGGCCACTTCTGGCGGTTCCGAAAAAATCGATGAGTCGGAGGAGTTAATAGAAGCCTACGAGGAGTTGCTGAAACGGCACACCAGCATCACCAAGCTGCTCGACAGAAGTGTTGAGAAGGCGCTCCGCGATGCCGGCAAGCTCGGCGGTCAACACCTCGCGCTTGATCTGCTCAGCACGCCGCTCCTGCCGGAATCTCGGCGATCGGAGCTGCGAAAGAAGGTTTTGGCCAAAGATTTCAAAATGCCCGGGAAAGCTGATATCGATGATCTGCGCTCTTCGCAACCATCCGCGGAGCAGTGGGAACAAGCCCGTCGGCGTGCGGCTCTGCATGGAAAACTCGTCAGACTGTTTTCCCCCAGTAGTGCGAAAAAAATCACTACCGCGGTGAGTAAGCTACAGGGAACCGGCGATGCGAATCTGAAAATCCACGCCAAAATTGGCCGACACGTCAGAGCGGCCTACGATCAGATGCTCGGCCAGCTACTCGCAGGCGGCGGCACGGCGCTGGCGCTGGCACGGGTCGACGCTCGCGACGTGCCTCGATTGACAACCGCTGAATCTAGTGGGATTAAGAGGACGTTCAGGCCTCTCGATCTGATAAGAAAATGTCCGATTAAGCCGCCGGCGACAACGCTCCAACTCACGCGGCGCACACCAACGGGCGATCCGCTGCCACTGAGTCTGTCGCTACAGGAGCTCTCCGTCCAACTCGTCATGACGGATCACCCGATGGGTAACGATCAGGACGTTACCTTCGTTTTCGAGCACGGCGATCAACTGGAACTCTTCTCGCCGAGCGACGACAAGACTCCGATTAAAACTCTGAAGATTTCCAACGGCTTGAAGAACGGAACCGGCACGCTCCGCCTGTTGATTCGGGCGAAGGACGATCGTCACCAAGGTGATGGCAAGGTGGTGTTTACGATTTCCGCAACGGTCAAGGGAATCAGGGGCACAAATAAGATGGTGATTAACTGTGAATTGCCCCAGCCTGACCGTGTCGATGTTGTCCTGCGGCGTGTCGGCGCCGACAAGGACGTCGTGAGTTCAAGTGATCCCCAGAAAATTACTTTGAAACCTTTTCCGAATCGAGTAACGTCTTACGACCTGAGCCTAATCAATCGTTCCGGCAAGCCGCGCAGGGTTAAGGTTGAACTGGTGGCGGCGAAACGGCCCGCCAAGGCAAATTGGCCCCCCGGCCGCATGTTCTATGCCGGAAACGAAACCATCCTCGAACAGGTTAAGGAGGCGAACTCGAAGCGGAACCGTCCAATCCACACGTGGGAGCTGAATCTGCCGGCCGGCAGCGATCCGATTAAGCTAAAATCGACCGCCCAGAAACCCGATCCTGACGGCAAGAAGCCCGCTCCTGACGATGCCAACAAACCGACAGAATCCGAGGGCGATCCAAAGCCGAAAACCCGCAGGGTCACTGATGGCCTGATCTGTGTCATCACAGATATCGACACGACCGACGCGACGGGCAAGACGACCAACTACGGGAAGACGTGGAGTAGCTGGATCGAATTCAAACCGCGCGAGCCGCGCGATTACCTAAACGTCGTGGCCGAATTCGATAAATCTCCCCAGGGCGGAGAACGAGGTCGCGTTGTTGTCACAATAACCCCCAAAGATGGATCACTTCCCTACAAAGATCCCAAATCCGAACAGAAGTCCATCAACATTCGATGGTTCGCTCAAGATGAGTTTGACACCCCAAAGCTGGTGCCGAGCGCCCTAGGGATTGACCTTCCCGAACCGGGCAATGAATCGCCCGAAAATAAAAAATGGCGTAGTTACGCTCCCGTCAAACTCGGTAAAAACCGTCCAGATCACCGATACGTTTGGCTCAGCGTCGACGATTATCCGCGGGCTTTTGTATTGAAGGTTGCCGTCGATTCGAGTGACCGCAAGACAGAAGACATGCTCAAAGAGGGTGGTCTTGCCCAGGTGCGGATCGCCAGCCTGCAGGGTCCGAAGCGCGAGCGCGTCTACGTTCCGCTCGCAGGCAACGCCCTGGCGTGCTGCGAGCAACCGCAGGGCGATCAGCAGGAGAAGAGCGATCCCAAAGCGACGGGTGATCAAAAAGTCGAGCAGTTCAAGCAGACGAAAAATTTGCCGATTGTTTTCAACATGGCAGACCTCGACGATCCGAACGGAAAGCTCGAGGTTCAACTACAGGTCGACGTCGCGCGCCGCGATTTTCAAACACCCGGAGAACAATCGATTGAGGTGAAGCTGGCGTCTGAATTCGGGGGCAAGAAAGTTCTTTTTGCTGCCAGGCAAGTCGAGATTGGCCTACGAATTCCTTCGCCCGACGGCCGGCTGAGCTTCGAGACGACCGTCTCCGACCACACCGTCCGTTTAGCCCCGGCGGCAGAGGGCAGGGCCTCCGTCGAGGCAAGACTCAGAGGGATCAACCTCTTGGATTCCGACGGCCGCTCCCGTGGCGTGCAAACGAAACACGATGTCCCGGTCGTCTTCGACTCAGATCAGCCGAAGATCTTGGCCCTGCAGAAACGCAATCCTGCTCGAGCAGGCCGCACGCTCAAATGGAGCGTAGACGTCTCAGATACCTCCGGCTTGATCCGGGTGATGCACGCCTTCAAGGCGGATGAGTTGAAGTGGATCGAATCGGAGCTGATCGATACGAAGATCGTTGATGCAAAAAACAGAAAGTGGAAAGACGTTAAGGGAAACAAGCAGGTCGATTTTGACGTCACGATCCCAAAAGACTTCGAAGAAGGAAGCAGAGTAACCCTACTTATCAAAGTCGTCGACTACGTGGGTCGAGAGGCCCGGGCCGTGGAGCAAAAACTCACGGTTCCGGCCAAGGAGCCACCGCCTGTGACCCTTGTGAAAAAAGGGACCATCAAGGGTTACATCGTGATCGGCGATGGAGATACACCCATCAAGGGCAACGGCTTCATGAAAGTGACCCTCACCGGCGGTGCGGAACGAAGTGAAAAAATCGACGCCAAAGGGTATTTCTCTTTTGAAGACGTTCCCCCGGGAAAGTACACCGTTACGTTCAGCGGGACCATCAAGGGTTACGATCATTTCGGATTGCGCGAGAATGTCGAGCCATCAGACTCGCCGATCCGCCTGAAGGCCGCCAGGAAGAAATAGACGCCAGCCCTCCGTCTCAAAACATCAGCCGCAACGCGCTAGCGTCCGGTTCCGTGAGGAGATCTGCCGCGAAGATGGGCAGCACAGGCAAGGTGTCCCGTCGAGAAGGGTTTTCTTGATTGCAGCGGTTCCCTGCAATCGAAGGATATCTCAAGGCGGTCTATGTCGCGATGCTCGCGCTCGGCAAGTTGCCTTCGATCTGTCACCCGATTCCACCTGAGCAGGATAGGCTTATGTATAAGGTTCATAGAAAGCGTAAGTTGCAGGTAATTTGCGTCTTCGCGATCTTGGCAGTCGCTGCCTCGGCATTTGCCCAACAACCGGCTGCCCCGGCGACTCTCTGGAGCTTCCTGGGGATTCCGCAAGGCCTGCGCAAGGTCCGCGACAGCCTGTTCAATCGCCGCGGCAATCATCCCCGCCTGGAACGTAAGCCTCGGCTGAAGGCGATCGCCGACCCGGCCAATCTCGTTCCCGAAGCGCCGAAAGTGATGAAGGTCGCAGCGGAAATCAAAACCGCGGAAGATCTGGCTCCTCAAAAAATCAAAGCCGTCAAATACTTGGCGAAAATCGGTTGTGGCTGCTACAACGACGATGACAAGATCACCATCGCGCTGCTGGCCGCGCTTGAGGATTGCACCGAGAAAGTTCGACTCGCGGCGGTTGAAGCCATCGGAGAAGCCGCGTCCTGCTCGATTTGCTCGGAATGCCAGCAGGGCAATTGTTGCTCAGGTCAAATCGCCGCTGAACTTAAGAAAATGGCTTATGACCGGAATCCGGACGCACCCGACTGCTGGTATGAGACCTCCGAGCGCGTTCGCAATGCGGCCGCCGTGGCCCTACAAAACTGCACGCTTGATTCACCCATCATCGATCCGGACATGCCACCCCGCCTGCCCGACGATCCTGCGCCGCCCGATGGCCCCGCGAAAACAACGGCATGGAAACCCGCCGATTATCCTGCGACGACGAGTCGGTCGGCCGGCGACTACCGTCGCCCGCGTGCCTCCACCCCGATCTCGTCGCGCAGACAGTTCAGTTCTCGCATTCCTTCGACCGGCAGATCGCGCTACAATCGCGTAACTATTGCCTCGATCCATCGGATCAGCACCGCTAACACCGCGCCGGATGCGGCTGTTATCGAACCCCAACTCGCGCCGGTTAAATTGCCCGAAACGCAACCTGCCAGCCAATTGCGGTCCGGCACACGCTTGCCGCCTGACACGCAAACGCGATTCTACACCGACAGACGCACGGAATCTCTTACGGTCTACCCGATCAAGACCGTCAGTGACGTGGCCACCAGCGTGCCGCCGCGTACCGAAACGCCCCGTGCCGAAACGCCCCGATCCGGCATGATTGACTTCGTCGACCAGTCGAGGCAGATCGCCGTGGTTCGATTTCCATCGCAAGGAGTGCTGCCTGCGGGAACGGTCGTGTCGGTGTATCGGCAATATGCCTCTGGCCCTGTCGAAGTTGGGCGCATGCAAATCGTGCGGGCCAAGGCTGGGGTGGCGGAAGTGTCTCCCATCGGCCAGACCGATCTTTCGGGTGTAACGACGGGCGACGGCGTCGTTGTCTTAGACGAGCGCCGCTGAGCGCCAGCGGGTGATCGCATCCGACGTAATGAAACGCCGGCGGATTGCCCAAAGTAACATGCTCACGTCCGAGGGTGGACCACTGGTTTGCCCTCGGATTTTTTCAGCGCGGCCCTACGGCCTTGAGACATGCCCGCCGAATTCTAGCGGCGGCCTCTTGAAATCGCCCTTGAGATAATGCGATACTGGCGTCCGTTCCGTCAGTTTTTCGCAGGAGACGAGCTATGGGTGACTGGAAGCAACGCTCGACGAACGACCCGCCGCCGAAACGCAACAAGCCCGCCAAGAAACGCGCCGACTTTCGCAAGCAGAAAAAAGATCCCTTGGGCGGGCAGCCGGAAGGCGGCTCAAAATCGTACACTCAGCGAGATGGCCGCAAGTCGGGCCAGCAGAAGTTTTGGCACCGGGTTCGAGTTGCCACGCTGACTTTGTCCTCTCTCGCCTTGGTCGCCGCGCTAGGCGGGTTTCTCATCTACCAACTCACGCGCAGGGCAACTCCGCTGCTCGTTTTGGGCGTCGATGAGTACGCCGCGCCGCTGGCTCCCAACGCCTTCGCCAAGGAAGACGCCCAGCGGATGGAAGATTTTTTCGGACACCAGTCCGAGGGCAAGACGTTGATCGCCGTCAACAGGGCGGGCCACGAGGAGAAGACCTTCGCTGAGAGGTTAACGTCGTCCCTGGAAGATTTTCTGGAAGAAAACAGGCCGGGAGGACCGAACAACGACGTCGTCATGATCTACCTTAGCGCGCATGGCGTCGTCAACAAAAACAACCAGGCCTGCTTGCTGCCGAAAGAGGCCGACGCACTCGACGACGAAACCTGGCTGCCCGTTAGCGAAGTCCTCAGTACGATTAGAGACAAGAGCGCTGCGTTGGCCCCCGACACCAAGATACTGTTGATTCTTGACGCCGGTCGTATTCACACCGACTGGTCGCTGGGAATCCTCTACAACGGTTTTGCCGATCGATTGACGGACGCCGTCACGTCCGCCGACATCAAGAACCTGTACGTCTTGAACTCAACCAGCGGCGGTCAAACTGCCTGGACCGATCCTCGTCATGCCAGGTCGATCTTCGGCTATTACGTGGCCGAAGGTTTGCGGGGCGGAGCCGATGATGCGGATCGTGGAGGCAGCGGCGACGGCCTGGGCGACGGCGAAATCTCGCTGAAGGAACTTCACGAATTTGTCCGCTCGCACGTGGCCGGCTGGGTCAAGAAGAATCGGTCGAGCGATCAGGTTCCGATGCTGATTCAGGGCGATGACGATCAGGGCAACGGCGATCAGGGCAGCGGCGACTTTATTCTGGCCGCGGCTGATCCAGATTATCGTGAAGATCTTTCGGTCGAGGAGAATCCTGACGAGCAAGAGAGTGAGATCGAAACTCTATGGAACGACCGCGGCAAGCTCACGGAGCAAAAAGTGCACGAGCGCGATCCGGTCAACTGGGCCAAGCTAGAGCACATGTTGCTGCGGCTGGAGCGGTTGAGCCTCGCCGGCGACGCCTATCGGCAACAGTTCGTCCATACCAAAGAAGATGCCCGGCGCCTGCTCGATGAGATGAAGCTGAGCGTGCCCCTCCACAACAGGCCCGTGTTTAGCATTCCACTGGCCGAACAGCGCGGGCCGCTCACCGACGACGATACGAAGCGTTACATGTCCGAAGCCCGGAGGCGTTGGCAATCTGCGCAGCAGGCGCAGGGGATCAGGGAATTGTCGGCGGACGTGGCTGGATCTTCCGCAGGGAAGCGTCCCCATTTCGTTGAAATCCAGTTCCTCGAGATGCTGGCCCAGCAGATCGAATGGATGAAGTATGAACAGGGCGCGAAGACAGAACTTCGCGACGACACGCAGGAAGCCGTACTGCTGGCCGTGAAAGCGCGCAACTCGGCCGAGCGGGCAGCCGCGCCGGCTGACCAGCGGGCTCACTACTGGATTCAAAGCAAAGTCGACGAGGCTGACGCGGCAAGACGGCGGGCGGAAGACTGGCTTTACGTGGGAAGCGAAACGAAGATTAAAGACGCGCATGGTGCGTTGAAAACATTGTTGGATGAGACGTATCCGCAAGCCGCTCTGAGATCCAAGCAAGTCGCCGATGCCTACGATCTGCGCGATGAAGCCTGGAGGGACGCTCCGTACTTGGCGCAGCGAATGTTGGCCCACGCCTATCGGATGCTTGTCGTGCCCGACGACGAGGCCGCGCTGTCGGGAGTCGACGAGGCTGAAATGAAAAACGAGATGAGGAAGGAAATGAAAGCCGTCGGCGGGTTGCTGCTGGAAATGATAGGGGAAGCACATCGACTGGGCGAAAAACTGGATGCGGACCGTGTCGCTGCCGAGCTGCCCGATTCAAAGCGCCTGGGGGATGCACTGACGGCGCTGCGGGAGCGCTATGATCCCTATATCGATAGCTATTCCCACGGACGCCGCAAAGTCGGCTTCACGACCATGCGTGATGAGCTGCACAGCCCACGCTTCCTGTCGGACGACCGATCGGAACTGCGGAGCAATCTGCGCAAGAAATATCGGGAAGCGCTGTTTGGTCAGGACAGCCTGCATCGGCTTAGCGACCCGACACCAGCCGACGACGTCGAGTATCTGCGATTGCTCGTCAAGCTTCGAGTGCATCCTGCGCTGGCGATTCTCGACCGCCAGTGGGCACTGAAGATGCCCGCGGCGGACGATGATAAACGGCCGCCCGCTGGCAAGCCGGCGGATCGCCAGTCGCTGTTGAAACAGTTAGCCGAGATGGGTGGCCAGGTACGTTCCTCGCTGCGCCACGTGTGGGACGAACCGGCGCAAAGGAAATCGCAAGAACAAGTCGACAAGAACCTGAGAAAGCTGGAAGAACTGGGCGCCGCAGGGCCGCGAGATCGCTCGAGGGCCATCCGCAGGCCGCTGGCCGCCGCCGATCACAGGCTGCGGGCGGCGATGCCGATACATCCCTGGAAACAGACGGGCGACGGTCCAACGGCCCTGCTTCGATCGGTCGATCTTCACTTCCAATACCACTGGCACGCCCAGCGGATACTCGAAGATTTTTGGGGCAAGTCGGACGCGCGGGCAGCGCAGAATTACTTCGCCGCTGCTTCCCGGGGCTACCTCGATTCGGCACGGCGCCTGCCCGGCCTGCCATGGCACGACGAGCGCGAAGCCGCCGTGCTGAAAAAGCAGATCGAGCTGCTTGGCAAGGCGAAGTTTTCTATTTCCGGCATGTTGGATGCGTCCCGCAAACCGACGGACTTGAAAAAAGGAGAGCCCTATCGGCTCAAGCCGTCGGTCGAATTCGGCGTTCAGATCAGAGAATCGGGCGGGAAACAACTCGACGGCGAGGCAGCGATCTCTTTCGCGGACCAAAACAAAGAAGCACTAACAGTCAACTACGGCGAACAACTCGCTACGCGCATCCCCGCGTCGCTGGATTCCGAAACACAGGAATTCTCGATCAAGGAGCTGCCCGCTTCACTCACCGCCGCCCTTTGGTATCGAGGGCACCGCTGCGAAACGCTGATTCCACTCGCCTCGCCGCCCTTGTCCCCCAGGGTTATCGCGGTCCAGCATCCGGACAGATCAAAAACTAAAGTCACGATCGTCTCGGATCGACCGCCACGCGTTTACCTGGCAATTGTTTTGGACTGTTCGGGCTCGATGGAGAAGAGTGCGGGCTTGCCGCCGGTTCCGATTGATCCAGACGATCCAAGAAAGGGGGGGGCTGTGCCGAAGTTCGGCGATTCGAGATTCAATCATGTCACGAACCGTCTGCTGAGAGTTTTGGACCAGTTGCCGAAAGAGAACTGCCATATCAACCTTTGGCTGTTCGGACACCGGGTCGGCCTGGTCAACAATGACGGCAGGGGTGGGCCTAAGTTTAAGGTGGTCAGAATACCAGGAGCGCCTGGTCCCGATAGAATCATGCCTGCAAACGACGTAGAGAATGTCCTAAAGAAATTTACTCCGGCCGGCCCTGCCATCGTTGACATCAAAGCCAAGCTGATTGGCCTAAAGCGTGAGTTCCACGGAATCACCCCGCTTTACTTGTCCATGGGCAAGGCACTGGAGGCTCTGGAGAGAGAAAAAATAGGCTCCCAAGATTCACGCCAACTCCTCGTCATCACCGATGGCGTCGACGTGCAGATCAATGAGGACGGAGAAACCATTGCTGCTGCGTTCACGGCAGAGAGGCTGGCGACGATGGCTGCTGAATACTTCGCCAAAGACGGACGCATCGACGTTTATGGGATCGACTTGGAAGACGGCCTGGAGAAACTTAAGGCGCCGATCATGAAAAAGAAGGGCAGCCAGGGTCATTTCCAGATTCACAGCCATAAAGCGAAAAAAGCCATACTCGATCTGGAACGGAACCTGCGCAGTCTGATTCCTTCTCCCGAGTTCCGTGTCGTGCGACGAAGCAACGCGAACGCTGTCAAAACCGGCTGGCAGCCGTTGAGCAACAATACCTTTGCCGTCAAGGACTTGGGGGGCGGACGAGAGAATTGCCAAGAGGATAAAGTGCCCAAGAAAGAAACGCTGCTGGTCGAAGTGCGCGGGATCAAGCATCCCCCAAAGCCCCTGCCCATCCGGCTGTATGGCGGAGAGAACGTGAAATTAAGCTTGAAATACGACTATAAAATTAAGAGATACGTTCTCAAGCATGTATCGAGTAAGTCGGTTCGCCGGCCCGGAAAAACCAAGCAACCGCGACCCGAAAATGTGACGGGTAGCTCGCGAGAGTATTACATCATCCGTCACGACCCTGAAATCGTGGCCAGCGCCCCTCAAGTCAACATCAGCCAAAGCAGGGACGTTATATTTCGCTTCTCCGTCCGCAACAAACGCGACGAGGACGACAAGGATAGCGGCGAATTTGTGCCTCGCCCCAGGTTTGTCTTGGCAAAGATCACGCCCGTCGCGCCAAACGCTCCCCCCGGCACGAATACGCACGAGTATCATTTCTACGAGCCGGTGTTCGACTCGTCTTATTCTTTTCCGTGCTTCACATTTCGGGCAAAAAATTGGCCTGGCAGGTCCGGCCCGGGGATTGCGGCCGCCAACATCGAATTGTGGTACGTCATCGGCGACGTCGATTCCGATTTCACCGATTTGATGCCGCTGAAGGTCGACCGAGAAACACCGAAGAGACTCACCTATTTCAAGGACTTAGATTTGACGATCAAGCTCGAACGCTTCGGAGGTGACAATAAATGGAAAGTCACCGAGAAATATGGGCCTAACGCTGACAATCTGTTTAGCGTCGTGTTGGAAAGCAATCCACCAACCGACTACACGAAACGGACCTACTACCCTGAAAAAGATAAGATGCTAGTCTCACACGAGTTCCATTACGGGCCATCGGATATTCCCTGCATCCTCGTCCGTAAGAAGAGCGACATCAAGGAGTTCGCCGGTAAGAAGGTCGCCGGTCGGCGATTTTGGAGCGATGTCAGGATCGAAATCGAGAAATAATCGGCTAAAATGCCGTCGATTTCGGCCCGCTGGAGTTTCTCGGAGAAAAAAGCAGATTGTAGGCAACTTTTCGGCTCAGCCTACGACAACTTTAGCATCAGCCGCCGGGTTACAGCAGCGGCAAGCGTACAACCAACATCCTGTACTTTACTCTTGAAGGAGAAGGAAAATGGCAGCTTACATCAAATTTGACGGAATCAGTGGGGAATCAAAAGACAAGGATCACGCGGACTGGAGCGATTTGGCGTCGTTCGGTCAGGCTCTCCATCAGCCCGGCGGCGGGGCGACCGGGGCGACGCGCCGAAGAGGGGACGTGATCCTCGACGATCTGACGTGCAGCAAGGAACTGGACAAGTCGAGCCCGAAGATCGCCGAGGCGGTTTGCAACGGCAAGGTCTTTCCCAAAGTGGAGATTCACTTGACCGCCTCAATTACGGATGCCGGCCGAGTAACGTATTACGCCTACGAACTCACCAACGTCTGTGTCACCAGCTACAACATCAGCGGTAGCGGCCAGAGTGACGACGTGCCGATGGAAGACTTCAGTTTGAACTACGAGGAAATCAAGGTCACGTATACCGAAAACGACAGCAAGGGGAAGAAGAAAGGCAACGTCGAGTACACCTGGAAGGTCGAAGAGGGCGAGTCTTAGGCCCCCCGCTCGAACTGGCTGCTTACCGACGCCGTGGAATCAGGGCAAGGCCTTGGTTCCACGGCGGTGTTTTGTCGTCGCCGCGCGCCGACGGTTGATTTCCGCGCGGCGCATGTTGTGGTCCGGAGGCTCGTGTTATGGCAAATCTGCTAAACATCATTACGTCGCCGGTTGACGACCTGCTGCTGGGATCTTTCTCGGGATACGAAGAACTGTCCCGCTTGTTCAACTTCACGCTGCAGCTTACGTCGCGCGAGGATCACAACGTCTCACCGGACCAATTGGTCGGAAAACCGTTTGCCTTTAGCGTTAAATCCGATCTGGCCGACGCCGAGGGCGACGCCCGGCAGGAAGAGCGTTTCTTTCACGGATACGTCAATCGGTTTGTCGTCCACGGCAGCCAGGGCGGTCTCTGCCGTTACGAGATCGACGTCGTGCCCCGGATGTGGTTCCTCACCCGCACGTCCGATTGTCGTATTTTTTCCAAGAAGAAACTTCTCGACGTCGTCGAGTCGATTCTCCAAGAGCACGAAATCGATTTTGAATCGAGCAATTTGAACAAAGGCAGCTATCCCGATCGCGAATACTGCGTGCAGTATCGTGAAACCGATTTCAACTTCATCTCGCGATTGTTGGAGCAGGAAGGCGTCTATTATTACTTTCAGCACAGCCAGGACGGACACAAGCTGATCCTCTGCGACGCACCGAGCCATTACCGCGCGGACGATAACTGCCAGGAAGTCCCCTACGATGACAGCTTTCCGTTCACGCAGGCCAGCGTCACCCAATGGGTTCGGCAGTATCAGTTCGTGTCTGGTGGTTACGCCCAGACCGATTACAACTACGAGGAAAATCCAGCTCGCGGCGATAAGACCCCTGCCGGGCTGCTAAAATCGCAGGCCAACATTGCTGGCCCTGCCGCGAATCTTACCGACGTGCAGAAATACGAAGTTTTCGACTACCCCGGCGAGTATGCCGACAAATCCGGTGGAGACCATTACACCGGGCGGAGGATGGAGGAAGAAGCGGCGGCCTACGACGTTGCCAACGGCAGCAGCCTGCTCAGCCACTTCAGCGCGGGAGTGAAAATGAAGCTGGTTTTCCCGGCCGGGCCGCCGGCTCATCCACAAAAAGAATCGCAGGACGGCGAGTATGCGATCCGTTCCGTTCAACACTCGGGAAGCAGCTCCGCCGACGGCACCGGTTCCGGCGCAGATTATTCAAATACCTTTACGGCGATTCCCGCCGACATGAAGTTTCGAACCCCGCGGATCACGCCTAAACCGCTCATCAGCGGCGTACAAACGGCCGTGGTGGTCGGCCCGCCCGGCAGCGAGATTCATACCGACGAATTGGGCCGGGTCCAACTCCAGTTTTTTTGGGACCGCTACGGCACTCGATCGCAAGGGGGTGACGAACAGGAGCCTATTTGGGTGCGGGTCGGTCAGATCAGCGCGGGTAAAAAATGGGGAGCGATGTTCATTCCGCGCGTCGGCCAAGAAGTGATCGTCACCTTTCTCGAGGGCGACCCCGATCGACCGCTGGTGACCGGCGGCGTTTACAACCGCGATCAGGAGCCCGCCTACAATCCGAAAGAAAACAAGACCAGGAGCGGCATCAAGACCTGCTCTTCGCCGGGGGCCGACGGCTTCAACGAACTGCGATTCGAAGACAAGAAGGGCGAAGAGCAAGTCTATATCCATGCCGAAAAGGACATGGAGGTGCGGGTCAAGAACGACTCGAAGCTGCGAGTCTTCGGAAACCGGCATCAAATCGTGGGCACGGACGACGGCGGGAGCCTTTACGAGCAGGTCTATGAAGACAAGCACGTCGAAGTCAAGCAACACCTCATCCAACACATCGAAGGTAACTCCCAACTGACCGTGGGCAACGGCGACGCCTCGGACGGCGGCCATCTGGAAGTGGTGATCGAGAAGAAAGAAACGCGAAAAATCGGGCCCGATGGCTTACACCTAACGATTGAGGGCGACTACATCGAGAAAATCGGCGGTGGCCTGTCACAAGATATCGGCGGAGACCAGCAGACAAAAATTGGCGCGAATCTCGGGATCGAAGCCGGACAAGACATCCACATCAAGGGCGGAATGAACGTCGTCATCGAAGCCGGAATGCAACTGTCGCTAAAGGTTGGTGGGAACTTCATCAGCATCGGGCCAGCCGGGATCGCCATTCAAGGCACCACCGTATTGATCAACAGCGGCGGCGCCGCCGGTAGCGGTAAAGGGGCCAAACCGGAAAATCCCAAGAAAGCGAAAGACGCCAAGCCAAAGGAACCCAAAGTCGCCGCCGAAAAGAACAAACACAAGGCGGGCCAGATTTCCACGCCGTTTTAATACTTCAGCGCAACGTCGTCAGCGGCTTTCAAGGATGGAAAACGTGTCTGGAACGATCGGTTTCCGGAAAGCAAGGGACTGGAGATTGGGGGCTGGAGACTGGAGACTGGAGACTGGAGACTGGGGGCTGGAGACTGGGGGCTGGAGACTGGGGCGGGACGAGTCGGAAGCGAGGTTTCCCTAGTCCCCAGCACCTAGTCCCCAGTCTCTAGTCCCCAGCCCCCCAGTCCCCAAACGCCCTACACAACATCGGCCTTCACAACCTAGCGCGGTCGTACTAAGTAAAAGACCAAAACAAAGGAGACGTCATGCCACCCGCCGCGCGACTTGGTGATCTCCACGTCTGCCCGATGTTTGACGGACCGAAACCGCACGTCGGCGGACCGATTGCGCTCGGCTGCTTTACCGTCATGATCGGCGGTCAGCCAGCGGCCCGCGTTGGCGACATGGCCGTTTGTGTCGGCCCTCCGGACGCCATCGCCATGGGCTCCACGGGCGTCCTGATCGGCTATATGCCGGCCGCCCGCATGGGCGACACTACCGTCCACGGCGGCAAGATCGCCGTCGGCTTTCCCACCGTGATGATTGGGTGAGCGGTCGTAAGAGCGACCGACAAAGAAGTCCGGAGCGTTCACTGTCACCAACCGTCCGCAAAAGCGTGAAAACTCTCGACAATACGTCAGCACCTTTGGGCAGTGACACCGTTTCAGCCGTTGTCAGAGAGAAACGGTGGGAATGAGAAGAAAAGCTAAGGCAGAATCTCGCACTGCGGCGAATCCTGCTTGGGCGTTTCGAGGTCGTGCGGAAAAAATAGAATACAACGGTCGTGGTATGGATTCGGGCCAAAAAATCCGTTATGCTCACCGAAGCGTTTTTGCAACCACGCCGCCGTCTCTTCTTTTTGCTTCTGTAGTGCCCGGTACTGCCTGTACTGAACCCAGCCGCCAAATGCGACGGTGGCCACCGTCATCACAATCATCAGCGTCTTCAGGCTGAACTGATACCAGCGACGTTTGTGCGGTGAGGCGTTCATACGCCCATTATCCTGTCCGGGGAGGGGGAGGGGGAGGGGAAGGGCTATTCAATCGAATCCCAGAGATTGTCTGCTTTTACCCGCCGCGAAATCACCCCCGCTGACACCTCAAATGGCGACGCAATGTAAGACTCGACCATCTTCCTCACCTCTTCGCTTGGTACTGCTGAAGAAATAGCGCCGACACTACGTGCCGCGTCAACCGCCGTAGAGAAGTGGTCGTGAAGCGGCTTCTCCTGGACGAGGATAAGGCCACCAAGGGAATACGCTTGAAATTCAATCCATCGAAGCTGGTCGTGTGGGATTCCTGCTACGACTGCCTTCCACTCAAACACTGATGAGAAATCTAGCTCGGCGATTATGTCCTTGTGAAGAACAATGTGGGCCAACTCATGGGCAAGGCTAAAGCGATACCTGTTTGGCCGGTTCTTATAAACGAATTCGTCGATATAAACCGTCTTCAAATCTTTACTCGGCGCTGACTCCATCTCCAAGTTGTTCTGGAGCCCCGGAATTGCCACAATGTCAAGGTCAAACTCGTATTCGGCGATGCGTTCGATGGGCACTGGTAGAGTGCCTTCCGGGTGGTGTTCTGCGAGAAACGTGTCTGCGACTTCTCGAAGCTTATCATATGGGAGAAAAGGGGCTTTGATGGGCACGGCTTCATGATCTCCGTATCATTTCCAGCAATTCGTCCAGCTTTTCTGATGGAAACGGGTGCCCGCGAAGGGTCCGAAACAGGGCCGGAAGCTTGTCGATGAGTTCCTCATCGGACAGCAAGTCCTTTGGAAATTCACCGCGAGCCGCCGCCGCTGCATCAAAAAATTCAATCCATGCGTCCGTGTCTCGCTGAATCTCTAGGGCAACGGCATATTTTTCGAGTAGCTGTTGTCCCTGCGGTGGTGACGCGCGGCCGCGCTCCAGGCGGCTGTAGTTGCCAGGGTCAATGTCGTTTTTGAGGCAAAACTCGCGGAGCGTGAGCCCCAATTTTTTGCGATGTGCCTTGAGCGTTCTGCCAAATATGTTTTCCGCCATGATGAGTCCTCCGCATCGCGGACGTAAGTCGTTTTGGATATTGTACTTATAATACAACACCGGCCGACCTAGTCAAGTGATGTCTGGAAGATCATCGTCTTTGTCAGGTCATATCTTAACGCCCTTTGGCGGAGTGTCAAGATGACGAGTCGCGTAAATCTCTGGAAATACAACAATTGTAGTCACGTCCGTTGGTCACCCGGGGGTCACTTAAGTGCCGTTCGTTTCACTGGACCCTCTTGAAAAAGATGAGAAGGATGACTAGACTTCGTGTATGGACATTGAAAGCCAACTCGCGGCCTCCGATGCGTTCTCCCGACTTTGCGCGGACGCGATGCGGGTCAAGAGTCTACATGAGGCCGCTGAAATGGAACTGCCGCCGTCGCTCAGGCAGTTCTTCGGGATTCAAGAAACAAATGGATCGGCACTCAGCCGCCCCCGTGTGTCGATTCCGCCGCCGCAATCACCCCCCGGTCCGTCGCACGCGAGTTCGGACTGGATTTGGGTTCCAATGGAGGACATGCACGCGACCGGAATCGTTTTGGCCATTCTTCGCCAAGCTGCTGGACCCGTTGAGCCGGCGACCGTAACGGAAAAGGTTCTTCAACATCAGCCTGACGTGAATCCCAGAAGTGTTCTGAATATCGGCCCGCGGCAAGAAGGCAAGCTTATTGAAAGAACGAATGAGGGTTGGGTGCTTCGCGGCGATAAAGACCGAGCCCCCGTCCTGCACAAGGGACACGCATGGGGGCCGCCAACGGTTTTCGACAAACAAGAATTGGCCGCCCATCGCAGGATAATGCTGGCCCACCTGCTTGATGCAATGCCTGGCGGATTGCAGGTGGTTCAGATTGTTGAACAGTTGAAAAACCTACCGTACTGCCGCGCGCCAGTCAGCAAGGACTTGGTAAAGGCAGACTTGTCGGCAATGCAAGAGGTTGGCAAGGTGAAGCGTGTCGGCAACACCCGTAAATGGGTCTTGTCGAATTAAGACGCTATCGTAACGGACTGACGGAAAGGCACGGTTTGCCTATGAACGAACAAAACGACCTCGGCGAAAGTGCTAATTTCGCCGAGGTCTTTGTCGTTTGAAGGATTGGATGCCAGGGTAGCTCAGTGGAGAGAGCAGCCGACTGCTAATCGGCAAGTCGCGGGTTCGACCCCCGCCTCGGGTATCTTTTTCCTTCGTCCCGTCGCTTCGGGCCTGCCAGGTGGTAACGGTGCTTTATAAGCATCGTGACCGGGTTCAACTCCCGGCAGGTCCACTGAAAAACCGCAGCACGCGGCCACGGTCATTCTGCGCGCCACCCTAGCACATACACGGAATGTCGTCAAACCCCTTTTTACGAAAGGAGTTATGTCGTGCCTTGGCTACCACGCGCAGAAATATCCAAAGGGGCCTTACGGCCCCCGATTATTTGTTTCGGCGTTTTGCTGCCCTGAGCAAAATCTCTCTCGCCCACACGGCAACAGATTTGCCAGATTTAGCAGCCGCCTGCCGGATGATGTCCCACTGCTCGTCCGGCCAGCGTCCGACCTGCCGAACGGGATTTATCTCTTTCACCGCCTTTGCAGGGCGTCCAGGGCCACGTTTCGTCTTACTCATGCCCCAAGTCTATACCGCCATGGGTTTTGTGTCAATACATGATATTTTCATAAACTCCCTATTTCGTGTATTAACACGAAATTATATTCTGGTACAATTGAGACAGTGAATGAAAAACCCCGACGCCTGCTGAAACAAGCACCGGGGCAACAACAATCGGGCTTTCGCCAGACTATTGTCTGTCAAACGCATTCTAGCGAGAGCCCCCAACGAAGGGAAGGTTTCTCGCTATGGCCAACAGAATGAGCACCGAAAAGCGTAACACGATCTTGCGACTCATGGTCGAAGGAAACAGCATCCGCTCCATCACCCGCCTTATGGGAACCAACATTCCATCGGTCATCCGCCAACTCACCTGGGCCGGCGACCACTGCGCCGCCCTGATGAATGAACGATTCCGACACCTGACGCTCACCCATGTCGAGTGCGACGAAATCTGGACCTTCGTACAAAAGAAGCAATCCCGCCTCACGATGGAAGAGCGCGAGACCCGTGGCGACATTGGCGACATCTACCTCTGGACCGCCCTGGACCAAGGCAATCGCCTGATTCCCAGCTTCGTCGTAGGCAAGCGCTCGGCCGACAATGCCCGCCGGTTGATGATGGACCTGCGGAGCCGTATCACGATCCCACGGCCGCACGAAGCGGACGTGACGGGCGAGTACCGCAAGGTGCTGCAAATCTCGTCGGACGGATTCGCCGCGTATCCCGAAGCTGTCGATCTTGCCTTCGGCCCCTACGTCAAGTTCGGCACGATCATCAAAGACTATCGAAACGCCAACATGCCCTACACGCCCAGCGAGATGGTTGGCACTCAACGACGGGGCATCAAGGGCATACACGGCAGCGAAGAACGGACGATATGCACGTCGCACGTCGAGCGAAACAACCTCACGATCCGCACGTTTATGAAGCGGTTCACCCGGCTCGCCCTGGGATTCAGCAAGAAACTCGAAAACCTGGAATCGGCCGTCAGCCTCCACATGGCCTATGACAACTTCTGCTGGCGTTCGGGCGAAATGAGGGTCACGCCGGCGATGGCCGCGAAGGTCACCAAGACGCTATGGAGTTTCGACGATCTGATGATGGGGACGGCGGCCTAGCGGGTTTTTCCTTACCTTTGGTCAAACGGTATCACTACCCACCTTTGAAGGGGTTTGACTTGTTGCCGGAAATCGCTAAGGTGTTGGTAGTGTTGTAGTTTCAGCATCAGGCACCGGTATCATCGCCCTGAGGATAGGGGCGGCTCTGAAATCCCCAGTCCGCAGCGGCTTGGATCGGCGAGGACGTTCGTTCGCGCCGCACTCATCCAGGATCTGGCCGTGATCAAGCGAAAACGCAGAACGACGATTCGCCGCGAAGGCTGGTACTATCTTTTTGTGCTGGCGTTTGTGCTGACTGGGGCGGTCTTGCGCGAGATCAATCTGCTGATGATCCTGGCCGGCATGATGATCGGGCCGCTGTTGGTCAACTGGCGGATGGCCGTGGCGGCGCTAAAAAACATCGACGTCCGCCGCACGCTGCCCGAGGCCGTGCATGCCGGCGACGTGTTGGCCGTGCAGCTTGAGTTGACGAACAACAATCGTCGGCTCGGCGCTAGTGCCGTGTCGGTCGACGATGTGATCCGTGTTGGTCTCCCCGGCCAAGAGCGTCGCATCGGCGGAGGTGGCGCATTGTTCGCACATGTCGCCGCCAGAGAGTCGGCCGCGACCGTTTATCGTGGGCGGCCGATGCGCGGTCTGTGGCGATTTGGTCCCCTGAAGGTTTCCACCAGCTTTCCGTTGGGTTTCATCCGCCGCACGATCACCATCAACGAAACCGCCGAGGTGATGGTCTACCCCCGGCTCGGCAGGCTCACCCGGAAATTCGGCGAGATGCAAAACCGAGTTTACAGCGAGGGATCCCGCTCGCAACAACGCCGCGGCTTGACCGAGGGCGATTTCTACGGGCTGCGCGACTGGCGCAGCGGAGACAGCCGGCGTTGGATTCATTGGCGCACCTCCGCCCGCACGGGAACGCTGGCGGTGCGGCAGTTCGAGCAGCGGCAGCACGACGATCTGGCGCTGCTTGTGGATTTGTGGTCGCCGGCCGCCCCCGACACGCAATTCACCGAGCACGTCGAGCAGTTGATCAGCTTCGCCGCGACCATCGTTGCCGAGCGCTGTCGGCGCGGCGGCAGCCGGCTGCTGCTGGCGGTCGGTGGCACACAGCCGGCGATCACTATCGGCACGGCCTCGCCAGCGCTGTTGCGCGAGGCACTGCATCATCTGGCCGTTAGCCAGCCCAGCAGCGATCAGCGGATCGACGAGCTACTGCGCGAGCCGCTCGCGCAGAGCCGCCGCTGGCAAAACGCGCTGCTGCTCAGCACCAGATCAAAGACGGTTGAAGAAGACTCGGATTTGACGCCGCTTTGGCACGATCCGCTGCTGGCCGACCGGCTGCAGCACCTGCGATGTCTGGATATTTCGGGCGGACAACTGTCGGAGTATTTCGATGCCGAATAATCCCGAGACCGCCGCGCCGGCCCGCCTCGAGCGACGACTCCAAGTGAGCGTCGTGGTGCTCTCGCTGCTCGGTACGTTGGTGTTGGGCATGGGGCAGATGAACTACCGGCTGCCGCTGCTCGTGCTACTGACCGGCAGCACGAGTTTGTTGGTCACCGATTTTCGGCGGTGGATAGAGATCGGCACCTTCGTGGCCAACATCGCCGCGATAGCGGCGGTCGTCTTTTCGATAAGCGACTATCTGGTGTTTGACACAGAAACCCAACTGCTGGCGATCGCCAATCTGCTGGTCTATCTGCAGATCATCTTGCAATTCCAGAAAAAAACGATCCGCATCTTCTGGCAACTCGTCGTGCTCAGCCTGCTGCAAGTGGTCGTCGCCTGCGCGCTGAATCTGGGGGTGATGTTTGGCGGGCTGCTGATCGTCTATCTCTGCTGCGTGCTGCGAGTGTTGATGCTGATGTACGTCCAACGCGAAACAGAAAGCCACTCACATCGACAAGAAAGAGACGAGCCGGGCCGGCGGAATGTTTTCCGATCGATCAGCAGTGTCCCAACCGACAGCTTCCCGACCGACGGGCGCTGGTTTGGCGAGGCGGTCTCCGGCCAGTTAGGCGGCCCTGCGGTCAATCGCTCTATGTGGCGTTTGATCGCGCTGACTTCTGCGCTGACCATGGTGCTGACGGCAATGATCTTCAGCGCCGTGCCGCGATATCACCGCGAGGCGTGGGAAGGGATCGGTGATCGAACGATCCGCATCGTTGGCTTTTCAGATGAGGTAACCGTCGGAGACCTGGGGCCGGTCATCCAAGACCCGCAGGTCGTCATGCGCGTCCAACTGATCGATCCCGAAAGCCACAAGCCGTTTTCGCTGCTGGGGCGGGCTCTGTTTCGCGGGGCCGTGCTCACCGATTATCAGGGCGACGGAGTCTGGAAACGAAGATACAAACGACGGAATCGCCAACCGCTGCGCGATACGGTGAGCGGCGAAATCACCTCGGACGACCACGTTGTGCGGCAGGAAATCACCATGCCTCACTCGAACATTGAAGTCATGTTCAGCATCTATCCGCCCGTCGGATCGCCGGACGGAGTATCCGACCGGCTGGTCAAATACGACCGCGCCCGCAATCAGCTTTTGCGGACCAATCACGACAGCCGTCGCAATACCAAGACGCAATACGTGGTTCACACCTTGGGCATTCGTGATGGCGCCATGGCGGCGATCGCCCCGACGCTGGTGGGCGACCGACAACGCTACGATCGACCCGACAGCGCGATCGACGTCACTCGGCTCAAGCGAATGGGTCCGAAACGCTCACAGCTACCAGAATTGATCGCCTTGGCCGAGCGGGTCGACCGTGCGTCGGGGTTGGCCGAGGAAAACCGCATCGGCCGCGCGCGCGCGATCGCCCGACATCTCAGTGACTCGGGTGATTTCACTTACACGCTGCAGGCGCAGGAGCGAGACTCGAACCTTGATCCGATCGAAGATTTCATTTCCAACACTCGCCGCGGACACTGCGAGTATTACGCCAGCGCCTTGACCTTGATGCTTCGCAGCCGGGACATCCCCGCGCGGTTGGTGGTCGGTTTTGTCGGCGACGAATGGAACGATTTCGGATCGTTCTATCAAGTCCGCCAGTTACACTCACACACGTGGGTCGAGGTTTACCTCCGCCGCGATCAACTGCCGGACGATCCGTATTACCGCAGCGAACATTTCGCCGCCGGCGGCTGGCTCACGCTCGACGCGACGCCCGCAGACACCGACGACGGAATGACCCTGTCTCATAACGATTGGCTGTCTCGCGCGCGAGAGCTGGCCGACTACGCGCAATTGCTATGGACCTCGTATGTCGTCGACATGACGCCCCGCAGGCAGGAGCGGGCGATTTACGAGCCGATTCGCAAGCGGTGGAAGGCGGCACTCGATGCGATCGATGTGATGCTTGGGGGCGACACCGCTGCGGAGACAACAGCGACTTCCGGCGTTTGGGTCGACTGGGCGGGCGTGTTGGTTGGAATTGTCGGCGGAGCGGCCTTGCTGGCCGTGTTGATCGTGGTCTGCCGGCCGCTGCGAAATCGGCTGGCCCGCGTTTGCCGCTCACTTCTTCGCCGCCCGCCGCGAGAGACAGCCCCCGGGCAGCCCGACGTGCCGTTTTATAAATCGCTGGAAAAGATGCTCGCCCGCGAGGGCATCCATCGTCAGGCATCTCAGACGCAGCGAGAATTCGCCTTCGCCGCCGGCGCGCAGCTCGCCGACCGGCCGACGCTCAGCTCCGTCGCTGGATTGCCCCGGCAGGTGGCCGACGCCTTCTATCGCGTCCGCTTCGGCGGCCACACCCTGGACAACACGCAGGCCCAAGCGGTAGAACAAGCTCTTTCGGAATTGGGCCGGGCGCTGGCAGCGAGCCGCAAAGGATAGGCCCTGTCAGATCGCAACGGGTGGTTAAGCCCCAACGAAATCTGATCTGGCGCCGAGTAGGAGCCACGCATCACCCGTAACTGCGGAATAATTTATCATTCATTATCCGTCATTGGTCATTGGTCATTTTTTCCGTCAATGACAAATGACCAATGACGGATAACAAATGATGAATTCGTTCATTGAACTCGGCCAACCTCACCCGCCCCAGCTCGGCTCTCCGGAATCACACCCCAACAATCGCCACAAAAGGGCATCCCGCATGAAAATCGGCATCGTCGGATATCAAGGCTGCGGCAAAAGCACGCTGTTCGAGTGGCTTACCGGCACGGCATCCGATCCGGCCCAAGCACACACTTCGCAAAGCGCCATGGCGCCGCTGCCCGACCCTCGGGTTGCGCCGCTGTGCGAAATCTATCAGCCCAAGAAAATCACGCTGGCCTCGCTGGAGTTGGTCGACACGCCGGGGCTCGATCGTTCGCACGAGGGAAACGCCGCCCGGCTGGGTTTGCTGCGCGAGGCCGACTGCCTGCTGATGGTCGCCTCAAGCTTCGACGGCAGCGATCCGCTGGCCGATCTGAATCGTTTTGACGAAGATCTCCTGCTGGCCGATTTAGAGATCGTCACCGGCCGGGTTGAACGCCTGCGAGAGACCGTCAAGAAGCCGCGGCCCGACCGCAAAGAACAGCAAGAGGAGTTGGCGGCGCTGGAGCCCTTGCTGACCACGCTCGAAGAAGCCACGCCGCTTCGCGAGATCGAGCTGACCGACCCGCAGATCAAGGCCACCCGCGCGTTTCGGCTGCTGAGCCGGCTGCCGCGGATTGCGGTGGTCAACGTGGCCGACGACGATGAAGACAAAGGCCGCTTCGAGGGTGCTGGGCCCGCGGGCGTTCCGCTGCTGGCCGTGCCGGTGGGGCTGGAATTGGAACTGTCGAGAATGAGCGACGAGGATCGCGCGGCGTTCGAGAGCGAGATGGGCCTGGAGGGCTTCGACCGCGACAGCCTGCTGCGAAAAATTCTCGCCGCCTCGGGCCAGATGATCTACTTCACCGCCGGCGAAAAAGAAGTTCGCACCTGGATTCTACCGGTCGGCGGAACGGCCGTCGAGGCCGCCGGCAACATCCACACCGACCTGGCCCGCGGCTTCATCCGCGCCGAGACCATGCGCAGCGAAGACCTCATCCGCCTCGGCAGCGAGCGAGAAATCAAAGCCCAAAATCTAATGCGGCAAGAGCCGAAAGATTACGTCGTCCAAGACGGCGACGTTTTGATGATTCGCTTCAGCGTGTAGGCCGCCGGCTTGCCGCGGCGATAGTGAGCCGCAAGGCGCTAGCCGCGGGTATCGTGCGGGAAAACGCAACCTGAACGGACCGGCGGCTAGCGCCTAGCCGCTCACGCGCGATCGATGTCGTAGGCCGCCGGCTTGCCGCGGCGCCGCCCCTGACAGATTGGCTGCCAAAACGGCAGGTTGATTTCGCTGCCGGCGCTGTTGATGGTCATTGTCGGCGTGAAGTTCCTCGGCGTAACTCGCTGGCTCATCAAGACTTGCGGCTTCTAAAACGCCACGGCCCCGCGACTTGGCACGAGGGTTGCGTTATTGGGCCGGCGACATGATCGGAATCCGGCGGCGGCTGGTCGCTGGGGGCCGGGACACGAAAGCAGTCTGTCAATCAGCCGCGGGGCGCTAGCCCAATGGCACTTACTTTGAGCGGCACGGCGCTAGCCGCCGGTGACCTCGGGTTACGTTTTCCCGCACAAAACCCGCGGCTAGCGCCTTGCGGCTCACCTTGGCCGCGGCTGGTGAATAATTTGGACTAAGCAAATAAGGAGGGTGCATCATGGTTTGTTCTTACGAGAAGAATCGCCTGCGCGGGACGTTGGCCGGCTCGTTGGATTTAGTGCCGAGCCAGATGAGTCACTTGTTCGAGCAGCTCCTCGGCGGCTCGTCGCAGCAGCCGGAATCGCAGCCGGGATCGTGGAACGCTCCCGCGACGCTGTACGAGCAGAGCGACCACTACGCGATCGAGATCGACATGCCGGGCGTCAAACAAGACGATCTGCAAGTGACCTACGAGAAAGGCGTACTCAGCATCACGGCCCAGCGTAAAGCGGCCGAAGCCGATGATCGCAAAGTGTGGCAAGAAGAGCGCGGCTACGGCCAGGTCAGCCGACAGGTCAAGCTGCCCGATTTGGCCGACCCGGATTCGATCAATGCCCGCCTGCGCGACGGCGTGCTCAGTGTGACCGTTGCGAAGAAGCCCGAGGCTCAGCCGAAGAAGATCGAGATTAAGTCGGTGTAAGGGGAAGCTGGTGAACGGCGCAACGCGTTTCGGCGAGCCCCGAGCGTTAGCTCGGGGGTAATACGTCCGCATGTGGGGCGAGTGAAATCAAAGGACGTATCACCGACGGCCTCACGGCCGCCGCTCGCCGTGTGCGGAAGCGCGCTTACTACCTTCTCCACGCCAGCCACTTCTTCATCAGCCCCGCCACGCGCGGCGTTAGCTTGGTGCGGGAGTAGGCGTCGGCGATGCGCTTGAGCACTTCGACCTGCGTCGGGTAACAATGAATCGTGGCGGCCAGCGTGGCCAGGGTGTGGACCACGGCGAAGCCTTCGTCTTCGCCGTCGAGAATCGCCCGATCGACCTCTTTGACTGGCACAACGCGAACATCTTAGAAGTCGCGAATCCGCCCGGTCTGTGATCTGTCCGACGTTCAGGGTGGGAATTCCGACGCCCGCCGTTATTCGTCTGGATGGTTGTTCTCGTCAGGCTTGTCGCGGTCGACCACCCGGGCATCGATGATGACGTCGCGCGGCGTCTCGTCTTCACCGGCACCGGGCCCTGCATCGACGGTGAATCCGCGCAGGCGAAACCGCTGTTTGAACTTCCGCACGATGCGCCGCTTGATGATTCGCCGACAGCCGGGCACCAGCAGCGAAAAGCCGACCACGTCGGTCATGATTCCGGGCGTCACCAGCAGCACGCCGGCGATGAGAATCAGCAGCCCGTCGAGCAGCGAATCTCCCGGCATGTGGCCCTGAGCCAATTCCTGCTTAATTCGCTGCGAGGTTTTCCAGCCCTGCCGCCGCGCGAGCGTCGCCCCGATCAGGCCGGTCAGCAAAATGAGAGCCAGCGTAAATCCGTGTGACGTGTATTCATCGATGTAGAGCAGCAGCACGACTTCCAGAAGTGGAACGACCGTGAACAGCAGAAACAGCTTGAACAACACGGCGAGGCAGTCCTGTGGGGCGGATCGTCGTTGTTCGCTCCGCGAACGAAATGTTTGGTTCGCGGAGCGAACCACAACGATCCACTATCGCTGCTTCGGGGCATCCGTCACTTTCACCTGGCGGGCCAATTGGAGATAATTGTCTGCTGGGCTCTTCTGCCCCAGTCCGCGGTGCATGAAGGACAAGTTGGCGTAGGGAATGCCCAGCGACGCGCGTTCCAACAGCCCGGCAGCGACGGCGATTTCCATCAGTTCGCGTCCCTGATCGGTCAGCCGCAGCGCTTTTTGCTGCTGGCCGGTTTTCCAATACGACACACCGACGCTAACCAGGATCTCTCCGCGCGCTGCCGCGTCGACATTGGCGCTCTGGGGAACTTGCCCTTCCAGAAGCGAGATCGCCCGCTCGTACCACTTCACGGCCTGTGCGTGATCGTTTCGTCCGACCGCGTAAACCAGGCCGATGCGGTAGTGTAGCCGGCCTTCGGCCTGCAACAACTGGGGCGTCGGTTTTCGCCCAGCTGTGCCTTTCTCGAATTGTTCGACGGCCAGACTGCCGAGTTGAAGCGCCTGGTCGTATTTTCCCTGCGCGTGGGCGATCCGCACGGCTTCGTGCAGCATGTTGGCCAGCAGCCATTGGATTCGTTGGCGATGCAGCGGATCGGTGGCGTCGGCGATCATTTTTCGACTCACCGCCAGCGCGTCGCCGGTCCAGGGGCTCGGATCGAACTGGGCTTTGGTCGCCACGCAGGCCGACAGCGCCGTCTGCATCACGGCCAGCCGCAACTGTTCGTCGCCCTGATCTTTTTCGATCAGGTTTTCCACGTAGGCCGAGGCCCGATTGAGCCATTTCGGCACGACACGCTGTTTTTCCTTCCAATCGCCCCAGGCGATGTCTCGGGCAACACCCAGATGGGCCTCGACCAAGACCCGCTTGCCGATGCGGCGAATCTTGATTTGCTGGCTCTGGGCCAAAGGCTGGGCGGTTTTGATAGCTTCGAGATGGTTCTTGATGGCTGCGGCGAAATCGCCACGCGGCGTGCGGGCGAGCAAATCACCCTGGCGGCACAAGGCCTGTGCCTTGAGCGGCGCCGGAAAATTTGCCACGGCGAGCAACGATTCGATGGCCTTGCCGGCCTGCTGGAATTGGCCGGCTTCCTGCATGACTTTGGCCCGGCTGAGTTGGTATTCGAAGTTATCCGGGGTGATTCGCAGCGCCTCGTCGATCGCGGCACGAGCCTCGTCAAGGCGACCGATGGCGAGCAAGACGCTGGCTCGCAGGGCATGCGCGCTGGCCAGCCGAGGGTCCATCCGCAGTGCGAAATCGAGGTCGGCCAACGACGCGGAATACTGACCGCTACGACGTCCGCGAGCCCGGGTGAAGAACGCAACGGCAGTCGGCGTTTCGACGATCACTTGGGCGACCGAGTGTTTCTCTACTCCGGCCGGCGCGAACAAGAACAACACGCCATGTTCGGGAAAGGCCTGTCCGAGCGGCTGACCCCGGTCATCGGTGACCAAGGCGGCGCCAGTCGCATCGTAATTGAGTTGTCCGGCGAGCACGGCGGCGGCGGTCGGCTTTTTGAGCGTGACCACGATCGATACAACGGTGTCTCCCTTGAGCGACACGTCGACCTGCTTGAACGGCTCGAATTGGTAGGTATTAAAGGTCGTGCCGTTTTCGGTGACTCCTTTGATCGGAGCACCCCAGGTCTTGGCCAGATCGGCAAGTGTCGACTTGCCGGGCTGAATTCCCTTGAAATTCGCCGGGTCGAGCTCGATATGTTTCTCGTCGGCGGCTTGGGGAACCGGCGCGATGGCCGGCTCCTCCGGCGGCGCGTCGGCCCGTGTTGGATTGGCCCGTGTTGGATTAGCCCGTGTTGGATTAGCCCGTGTTGGATCAAACGGTTGAGCCGGACGGACGATCGATCGCAATTCACCCGAATCAGCCGCTGGCATCGGCACGTCGCTTGGAACCGGCACGGGCATCGGCGCCGCCTGAATCGGCGCCGCCTGAATCGGCGCCGCCTGAATCGGCTCCAGCGGAGTGGGACGCTCAGCCGCCGGAACCGGTCCCAGCGGCAGCGGCGGCTCATTGGCCGGCGCCCTCACGGCCGGCTGTGGGGCAGCCTCGTCAGTGGCCACCGCCGGTTCGCCGGCCGGCTCAACGGGTGCTTGCCACGCCGCGATGTTCCCCGCGACCAAGACCGCCGCGATCACCGCAACCAGTAGTAAAGCGCCTCTTCGTCGGGCGCCGGAAGTCTCGATCATTGCAATTCGCATTTGCGTGTTCCTCCTGAACACAACGGTCTGTCCCGAGAATTAGCGGCGAAGTATAGCAATCCGCCGAAACGGGTCCAGCCGAGATTGGGGGAGATTGCGAAAAAAGTGATCAAGCTAGCGATCGCCGCCTGCGCTAACCTGCCTCAGCCGCCACCTCATCCGCGTCGTTTCAGCGCGATGCCGCCAACTTCAATCGTATGCCAGCCTTTTTTCGCGAGTGCCATTTTCGGTTCCGCGAATGTCTGGGTTACGCTTCCCGGCCAGCCCCATTATCCTGTCCGGGGCGGGAGAGGGAAAGCGGGAAGGGGAATGGGGCGGTGTCCTAATAGTGTGTTGCTGGACAGAAAACGCCGGCGATATTCCTTACAGCGTCCATTTGAGAAGAACCTGAACCCAGCCTATAGTTACATAACCGCCTCTTGAATAGAGAATCCTAACGTCTTCATTAAAGGGCTGCTTTCCCCCTTTCCACTGGATATAGCCGACCACGTTCAGGGTAAAGTCTTGCCTCTCATCGATACAGTGAGGGATGCTAATTCGGGCCGCGTAGAATTCCCTATTCTCTCGCTGATCTGACGGAAAAACTTCAAGTTCAGAAAGAATGCCAGCTCTTGGATTTTCCTTGCGAACGAACTTGCCGCTTTGTCCATCTTCGTAAGTAATTGTGACTTCTTCGATGACGACGTGCCCCCCCTTGTGCTTCTGATCCGTTGTCAGAAAGAGGTCGACCGAAGCGGGCATTGCCCCGCCGCTGTAGGTAAAGAGAAAAGGGATACCGACTTGATAGCGAGGAACTTCCATCGACGCACTCAAGTAAAGGCTCCGCTTCTCGTCGAGAAACTCTTCCCAGAAATCTACGTCTTTGGTTCCACCGACGGGAATACCGCTGGGCATTGCTCCGAAATGTATACCCAGAGTCGCGGCCCAAATGAGCAGCATGCAAACGGCGACGCGCGTCAGGATTTTTCGTTTTTCCGTCATCATGTGTCCATGGGTTCGGACCGTAATTAGTGCGGGGGCGCGACCAGTGGTCTCTACATTCGCTCGGGGCGCTACAATTCTATCTCGATGGTCTTTGACGTATCCGTTCCCTGCGATGAGATGCCCTTGAGTGTCTTGACTCGTTTGCCCTCGCCGACTTTGACGGTGTACTTGCCGGGTTTGAAGACCTTGGGGCGGAACTTGCGGCCGTTGATTCGCAGGGTGTAGACGATCTCGCCGCTCGATTCGTCGATGACCTGTACGACCGGATTGCTCTGGCCGGTGACGCGAATGGTCGGCAAATAGGCCACCGCCTTGCGGCCGTAGTTATCCTCTTGATCGATGACGATCGGCCAGCCGGGATACTGCTTGGCGCCCTCCGCGGTCACGTCGACGCCCCGCGGCCAACATTCCATCGTGATCTTGCGGGTCCGCTTGTTGAAACGAATCAACCCGTAGCCGGCGGCGCGGCGGTTCTTGTCGGTGGGATTGGCGTAAGCGTGCATCGTGACTTTGTTGTCGAAACCGTCCTTGAACTCGCCGGTGTACTTGAGCGGCCCCTTGATCGGGTTCTTCCCCAGCTTCTCCGGCAGCCACCAGCGGTTGTAGAAGTTGATGATCGAGGGCACGCAGAACGAATAGCCGGCGTCGTTCCAATCGTCGATGCCGTGATGAATCACGGTGGCCAAATGCTGATCGCCGCCGATCATCAGGGCGTAGCCCTTGCGAATTTCGGCCAGCGCCTTGTTTCGCCCGGTCTGCGGCCAGCCGTTCGAGTCGAGGTCGGCGTGCAGGCGATAGTTGAATCGCCCGTGCAAGTGGGCGGCGTTGGCGAAGACGGTCTGCGACAGCACGGCCTTCATCTCGGCCCCCTGCCAGTCGGTCGCCCAATGACGCAGAAACTTGAGCTGCCGCTCGCCGAGCAGCTTGGCCCCTTTCACGTCGACCGATTTGGGGTCGTAATTGGGGTCGGTGATGTGATCGGGCCGCGGGCCTTGTTTGGGCACCAAACCCGACGGGCCGCTCTTGAACTTGCGGTCTTCGATAATCGCCAGGCTGATTCCGCCCACGGTCATCGACGTGTAATAAACGCCGATGCCGCGTTGGATCGGCGTCGGATCGTACGGATCGGGCAGGTGACTGGTCTGCGCCCGTTCGACTTCCTTGACGAACTCGACCGGATAGAAGTAACCGCCGTCGTGTCCGGCGCCGGTGTTCGACTTGCGTCCGCCGGCGCCCCACAGATTAGCTTGCCCAACGTCGTGATCGTCGGGAATGGTGATCGTCGGGTGGTTGCGAATGATCTCGCCGAATTGCCGGCCGAAGACGAGCCAAGACGCATAGTGGCGGCCGTGGTCGTAAACCTGATCGCCGGAAAAAAACAGCAGGTCGACGTCTTGGGCCTTGATGTTCGCGATGATATCGGGCCGCGGGCCGCGATTGCGATTGGAGTTACCGGTGAAGGCCGCGATGCGAATCTCGTTTTTGTCCACCGGGTCTTTGCGAATCAGGCCGGTGTAATAAGCAGTCTTGCCGTGGGCCACGCGATACTCGATGTGCTTGGTCGAGTCCCATTTCTCAACCCGAAACGGCGCGGTCCAGCCCCGCTCGATGATCTTCGCGGTGGCAATCTGTTTCCACTGGCCGTTCTGTTTGATTTCCAGTCGGCAGACCTTCGGGTCGCTCGCCTCGAGCGGATAAAGCTGCGCGGTCAGTTTGAGGATGTTGTTGTGGACCGTGTACAGGGCAAAACAGATCACCTCGTCTTTGCCGACCTTGGGAATCACCAGCGCCGGGCGTTTCGGTCGCGGCTGCTTTTTCTTCTTGGCCTGGGCCGCCAAGGGCGAGGTCAGCAAGGCCGCGAAAATCAACGTGACGAGGGTCACAGCGCCGAAATGTTTGAGCCGCATGGTGTGCCTTTCGAGGAAACAAGAAGTGTAGCAGGGCGGACGGGGATGGCTGACGGTCGGCTGAGACGCTCCGAGACAACGTCTATACTATAGCCCGTGCGCCGTGGCTCTCAACTGCCGCGGATTTTCGTGCGCCACACGCCGAAATGCAGTGCATCTCGGTTGCCAGCAGGGCGTCGAGCTGCTCTTTCGGCGGCAGTTCGAGGAATACTTCGCCGCCTGAGACCTTGACGGGAAAGACCTTCAGGGAGAAGTTCTCGCCCGACAGAGACTCGCCCGTCTTTAGCGAGAATGGTTTCTTGTGCAGCGGGCAGGCGACCTTCGGAACATTGTCGGCGCTGCCGATGATCCCCCGCGAAAGCACAAAGGCGTTCTTGTGTGGGCACATATTCTGGCAGGCGTACCACTCGCCGCGGCTGGTGAAGTTGTACACGGCGATTTGCACCTGCCCATATTTGATCGCGGCGCCGCCGTTTTCAGGGAATTCGCTGACGTAACCGACTTGGACCCACTGTTTTTTCAAGCGGCCCGTGTCTTTCGGTCGGTCGCCGCGAGCATGTCCGTTGCCGTTGGCCGCCGCTTGACCGTTCGTAGCGGTGGCATGGCCGTTTCGCTTGCTGGCGGAAGCATCGCCTGCCGCGAGAACACCGCCTCTGGGCAGATCAATTTGCACGAGCGGCACGTCGTCTTTGGGCGGAATGTTGTCCCTGGGCCAATCGGCCGGCCGCCGCTGGCCGCGCTCGTCGATGATCTCGATGCCCGCCTGGGTTTCGTCCGTGTTGACGAATTGTCGAAACGCGCGGCGTTTCTCCGGGTCGTTCACCACTTCTTTCCATTCGCACTTGTAGGTATCGACCAAATGTTGCATGCGCCGCTCCAACTCGTCGCAGATGCCGAGCTTGTCGTGGAGCACAACGTCCTTCAAGTGTTCCAGGCCGCCTTCCATATTCTCCAGCCAGGTAGCGGTGCGAGTTAGCTTCTCGGCGGTGAAGATGTAATACATCAAGAAGCGGTCGATGGTGCGAATGGCGGCCTGTTCATCAACATCGGTGATCAACAGGTCGGCGTGCCTCGGCTTGGCTCCGCCGTTTCCGCATACGAAAACATTGTAGCCGTTCTCTGTTGCGATCAGACCGACGTCTTTGCATTGGGCTTCGGCGCATTCGCGCGCGCAGCCGCTGACCGCCAACTTGATCTTGTGCGGCGCGCGAATGCCTCGATAGCGCTGTTCGATGCGAATGGCGAAGGCCACGCTATCTTGCACGCCATAGCGACACCAAGTCGAGCCGACGCAGCTCTTGACGGTGCGGACTGCTTTTCCGTAGGCGTGGCCGCTCTCGAAGCCCTCGTCGATCAGCTCCTCCCAGATGTCCGGCAGTTGATGGAGCTGCGCGCCAAACAGATCGACCCGCTGCGCGCCGGTGATCTTGGTGTAGAGCCCGTATTTCTTTCCGACGCGGCCCAACGCCATCAGCTTGTCCGGCGTGATTTCGCCGCCGGGAATGCGCGGCACGATGCTGTACAGGCCGCCTCGCTGTGTGTTGGCGAGGAACCGGTCGTTGGTGTCTTGCAGCGTCTGGTGCTGCGATTCGACGATGGTCTCGTTCCACAGGCTGGCGAGGATGGACGAAACGGTCGGTTTGCAAACTTCACATCCGCTGCCGTTGCCGTGCGAGGCAAGCAGGGCGTCGAACGTCTTGATCTGCTTTATCTTGACAATGTCGAACAATTCCTGCCGCGAATGGGCGAAGTGTTCGCAGAGGTGATTGTTGAGTGTAACTCCCGCTTTGGCCATTTCAGCGCGAAAGATGTCGGTTACCAACGGCAGGCAGCCGCCACAGCCGGCGCCGGCCTTGGTGCATGATTTGACTTCGCCGAGCGACGTTAGGTTCTGCTCGTCGATGGCGGCGCGGATGGCGCCTTTGCTGACGTTGTTGCAAGAGCAAACTTGGGCATCGTCGCTCATCGTATCGGCGCCGAGCGACGCACCCGCATCGCCGCCAAAGCCCATCAACTCGCCCGGCGGACATGGCAACGGGTCGCCGCTTGTGGCGAGGTGCAAGAGCGCGCCGTAATCGGCCGCATCGCCCACCAGGATTCCGCCCAACAACCGCTTGCCATCGCGGTCGAAAAGCAGCTTCTTGTAAACCCCGGCAAAAGCATCCTCAAAAACCAGCGGCACCGCGACGTCGGGCTCGGCCTCGTGCTGGCCGAAGCTGGCGACGTCGACCCCCAACAGCTTGAGCTTCGTCGACAGGTCGCTGCCCGTGAATGCGCGCAAAAAGGGACCGGAAGTCTTTGTTTGAGGCTCCGTTGATTCACAAAAACGACTCCCGGACCCTTTTTCATCACACAGATTCGCGGCGAGGGTTTCGGCCATCTCGTAGCCGGGAGCGACCAGCCCGTAAATCATGCCGTCGTGCAGAGCCACTTCGCCGATGGCGAAGATGCTGGGATCGGATGTTTGCAGGTGGTCGTTGACGACGACGCCTCCCCGCTCTCCGACATCCAGCTTGCAGTTTCGGGCCAGCTCATCGCGGGGCCGGATGCCGGCCGAGACGATAATCATTTCAACGTCGAGCGAATCGCCGTCGGCAAACCTCATCCCCTCGACGCAGCCATCGCCGGTGACTTCCTTCGTGGCTTTGTTCAGATGCACGCGGACGCCCAGCTCCTCGATCTTCTGGACGAGGATGCGCGAGCCGGCGTCGTCCAATTGGCGTGGCATCAGACGCGGAGCGAACTCGATGACGTGCGTTTTCAGCCCGAGACCGTGCGCCGCCTTGGCTGCTTCCAGGCCGAGCAGCCCGCCGCCGATCACGGCGCAGCGTTTGACCGACTGGCCGTACTCGATGATCTTTTCCAGGTCGCCGATCGTGCGATAGACGAACACGCCACGTTTCTGGATTCCCTCGACAGGCGGCACAAAAGGATACGAACCGGTGGCGAGCACCACGGTGTCGTACTTAATCGAGACGCCCCGGTCGGACGTGACGATGCGCTTCTTTCGGTTGATCTTGTCGGCCCGATCGCCAATGTGAATCTCGATTCCATGCTCGCGATACCAATCGAGCCGGGCGATCATCAGTTTTTCGGCATCGCGATGGGCAAAGAACGACGTCAGTCCGACGCGATCGTAAGCGGCCCGCGGTTCTTCGCAAAAGGTGACGATGTTGTATCGCTTGATGCCGTCGAATTCGACTAGCTTTTCGACAAAGCGGTGGCCCACCATGCCGTTGCCGATGACGACGATGTTTTTCTTTGTTGATTCAGTCATGCGTTGTGTACCTTAAACATCGTCCCAAGGCTCGACACGGCGCACGCGCACGGCGCAGTCTTTGTACGAGGGTTGTTTTGAGTAGGGATCGAAATGGGCGTGAGTAAGTTGGTTGGTCGTGTGATAGTGCATGGGAATAAAGACTTGGCCCGGCTGAACGGTCGGTGTGACGAATGCCTTAGCGCGAATGCGGCCTCGCTGTGATTCGACGATGACGTCTTGGCTGGGCACAATGCCTTCGCGCCGGGCGTCGTGCGGATTGATCTCGACGTAAACTCCCGGCGGCCCTAAGCGGCGCAGCACGCTGCTCTTGGCGGTCCGCGTCTGGGTGTGCCACTGGGCAGCCGTTCCGCGGCCGGTGAGCAGCAGATACGGATAGCGCTCGTTGGGCGGCTCGGGCATTTCGCGGGGAAGCTCAAAGAGGAATCTGGCGCGGCCGTCGGCGTGGTAGAAACGGCCGTCCTCGAAGAGGCGACGGTGTTGGGAGGAAGGGAGGGAGGGAGGGAGGGAGGGAGGGGGAGATGAGGAGAATGAAACTTGCTCCCCCTTTCTCTCCCTCTCTCCCCCTCTCCCACTCTCTCCTTCCCTCCCTCCCGCTTTCCCTCCCGCTTTCTCACAAAACGGCCACTGAATGCCGCCATGCTCTGCGATCATCCGGTAATCGCGAATGCCGGTGAAATCGCACGGCTGCCCTCGCGAGAGTGATTTCAATTTTTCAAAGACGACCTGCGGCGAAGTCCAGTCGGCGAACATCGCGCCGCAGCCCCAGGAGTCGGCAATCAGACGGAATATGGAAAAGTCGGCCAGCGCCTGCCCGGGCGCCTTGGCAACCTTTTTGATCAGACCGATGCGTCGTTCGGAGTTGATCAGCGTGCCGTCTTTTTCGCCCCAGCCGGCGGCCGGCAAGACGAGATCGGCCCGCTGTGCCGTCTCGGTCGTTGTGTACATGTCTTGAACGACGAGAAAATCGAGCCGGTCGAGAATCTCGTGGCACGTGTTCTGGTTGATCCACGAATGGGCCGTGTTGGTGCCGATGATCCACAGCCCCTTGATCTTCTCGCGGAGGATGCCTTCGATGATTTCGTTGTAAGACCAACTCGGCTGCGAAGGGATGCGCTGGACGTCGATGTTCAGAACGTCGGCCACGGCTTGTCGGTGATCGGGATTTTGGAAGTCACGGCCGCCCAGCAGGTTGGTCGTGTTGCTGAACAGCCGCGAGCCCATCGCGTTACATTGGCCGGTGATCGAATTGGGCCCCGTGCCGGGCCGGCCGATGTTACCGGTCATCAGCGCCAGGTTGATGATGGCCTGCGCCGTGCGAACGCCCTGGTAACTTTGGTTGACGCCCATCGTCCACCAGAACGAGACCCGGCGGCCTTCGTGAATAGTTTTGGCAACCTCGAATAACTGTTGTGCATCAATGTTGGTGAGCGAGGCAACATGCGAAGGATTAAACGGCTCGACGTGTTTGCGGAAGTCCTCGAATTCCAACGTGTGTGCGTTAATGTAGCGGCGGTCGATCCAACCCTCCTCGATCAGAATGTGCGCCAGTCCGTAGAACAACGCCAAGTCCGACTTCGGCGCCAGCGGCAAATGTTGCGTCGCCGCCATCGCGGTCTCCGTCCGTCGCGGGTCGATCACGATGATCTCCGGCTGATGCGGATTGCGCAGCACCCGCTGCCACATGATCGGATGGGCGATGCACAGGTTCGCGCCGACCAACACAATTACGTCCGACTCTTCAAAGTCGGTGTAGGTGTACGGCGGCGCATCGAAGCCGAACGCCTCTTGGTAGGCGACCACGGACGTGGCCATGCACTGGCGTGTGTTCCCGTCGCCGTGAATCATGCCGATGCCGAATTTCGCCAATGCGCCGAGAAAAGCCATCTCTTCGCTGGCGATTTGCCCCGTGCTCAAGAAGGCGATCGACTCGGCGCCGTGTCGGCTCTGAATCTGTTTTAGCCGACTGCAAAACATTTCCATCGCCTGCCGCCAATTGACCGGACGCAGCTTGCCGTGCTTGTCTCGCAGCAGCGGCGTCGTGGCACGGTCGGGTGAGTTCAACACCGAAAGCGCCTCCCAGCCCTTGGGACAGGCCATGCCGAGATTGACCGGGTAATCGGCCGAGGGCGTGAGATTGATCGGCTCGCCGCCTTTGAGGTGGACGTCGAGCCCGCAGCCGGTTGCGCAGAATCCGCAGACCATCTGCACGGTAGCGTCGGGTTGGAGTCGGCGCGGAACGAGACCCAAACCGAATTTTCCCGGCTCCAGAACCAACGCTTCCGTGAGCGGGCCGTTGGAAGCTCTCCATAGCGTGTCTTTCTGTTGGGGCAAGATCGTGCTCATGTGGCGGCGCTCCCCGGCATTTTCGGGGCCACCGAAGCGGCGAAAAACAAATATCGCTCGTGTAACTCGCCCACGATTGACAGACCGAGCACCAACAGCGTGATGATCCCAATGAATAGCGGCTGGTAACTTTCCGCGGTGATGGCCGTCTCCGCCAACAACACGACCGGCAGGATCACTCCGCCGACGATGCCGAAGAACAATCGACGCATCGCCGTCATGCTCAACTCTCCGATCATCAGCATCGCGCTGCGCTTCTGCGGCGTGTGTTGTCGGCGCCGCAGATGTGCTAGCAGGCTCAATTCCAACAGCAGCTTCGTCGTAACCAGCGCCACCAACGCCCAGCACAAGTCTCGCCCGTACTGCGTCATGACGGTCGACGAGGTCAGTCCGTCGGTGAGCGCCGCAGCCATGAGCGAGACGAGCAGGGCCGTGGGAATGCCGAGAATCAAGCAGGTCAGCAGAAATTTCGCGGCGGTGGGAATCAGGGTCCAGCATGGCCGGCGGGTGTCAACATAGACCATCACCGAGCAAAACACGGCCAGCAATCCGGCGGCCGAGGCGCAAGTGCCCAGGACTGCCTGCCAGAAGTCGGAGATTCCCGCACCGGCGTAATCGAGACAAGCCGCGGCGACGTAAAGCGATGAAACGGCGGCGAAAATGCCGAACGCCACGATCTCTCGGCTGAGCCACGAAGTCCGCAGACCCAGCACGGCCCGAAACGCATACAACGGGCGGCCCAAGTGAAACACCGATGCGGCCAATCCCAACATCCCCAGCAGTAGCGCCGCGCACAAATGCAGCGGGCGGATCGAGCGGGCGATCTCTTCGCGAAACAGCGATGAGTAGGAGAAAATCAATTGCTCGACGAGAAAGGCGCCCACCGACATCTGCGTCAGCACCAGCATGAACACCAGCGGCAGATGGCTATGCGCCCGACCGACGGAATAATAATCGGCCGGCAGCAGGTTACGCGGCAGCGAACGCTTCGTCGTGTAGGTGGTTGTCGGAACCGTGTAGCCCGGCTCGGGAGAAGCCGGCAGCAGCGCACTGGCCTCGCACTCATCGAGCACCGCGGCCACGTCGACCGTGCGAATTTTGATCGCCCGGCTCGGGCAAGCCTGCACACAGGCCGGAGCTTCGCCGACCGCCAAACGCTGGCTGCACATGTCGCACTTGCGGACGATGCCCTTGGCACGGCTATAAACCGGCACGTCATACGGACACTTGAGCACGCAATACTGACAGCCGATACACTGGTCGTCCAAGTGACGCACGATGCCCGTGTCGACGTCTTTTTCGTAGGCCCCGACCGGACAGCCCGACAGGCAGGCCGGCTCGATGCAGTGATGACAGGCGGTGGTCACGTGCTGGATGACGGGCAATTCATTCGATCCGCCGATCAACTGGCCCACGTTTCGCCACAGTTCGTCGTCTTCCAAGCCATTGAGCGCATGGCAGGCGGTCACGCAGGCCTTGCATCCGGAGCAGGCGTCGAGATCGACTTCAAACGCATATTGCTGGCCGCTGGCTGGGGCAGTGGCGGGGATCAGGTCGCGGTAGGTGTTCGATTGGGCCGCCGTGCCGGCGCGGGCGTGACTCTGCGCGAAACGATCGACCGCCGAGAGCGACTGCTGTTCTTGGAGCAGCGCCGCGACGAGATCGAGCGGCGTTGTTAGCGCCGGCAACGTCTCGTTCTGTGTTGGTGTTTCAGGAGATTGCAGTTGCATGGTGTCTTCGTCTTCTTCTTCGTTTAACGGCAAGCCGCAGGCGGCTGTGTTTCTAGTTCTTTGTCGAAGCCATTTTTCGGGTGGTCGCAATCAGCCGCGGGGCGTTAGCCCCCGGTTATCGTCGAATCAACCGGAGGCTAACGCCCCGCGGCTAATCCTAAAATTAAGCCGGTCGTCATTCAAAACACTGCCGCCTGCGGCTTGCCGTTAAACAATGAAACAATTCACAACATCACTTCCTACGCGGTCTGAAGCTGCAGCACGTCTTCGCGCTCTCGATTCTTAGCCAAGGCCATCTCCCGGCGGGCGTCCGACTCAGCTTGCGGCGAGAACGTCACGGCGAAGGCGCAAAACGAACAGGCGGTGACGATGCCGCCGAGGATCAACAGGGCGCTGGGCCAGGCGATGGCGCCCTTGAACAGAAAGCCGGCCGCCACGGCGCCCATGTTTCCGCCGGCACCGACGATGCCGGCCACGGGGCCGAAGGACTTCTTGTTGACAAACGGCACCACCGAAAAGGTCGCTCCGGCCGACATCTTGACCAACAGGCTGAACACGATCAGCGCTGGAATCGCCAGCACCAACACGCTCATTTGCGAGAACAGCATCAAGGCCAGCCCCTCGCAAAACAACACCATGAACAGCCAGGTCACCCGGCCTTGCAGCCCCCAGCGCGAGCCGAAAGCGTCGCTAAAGGCGCCGCCGACCGTGCGGGCGAACAGATTCATCAGCCCAAACAAGCTGGCGATGAGTCCGGCCGTTTTGATCGCGGTCACGGCATCCATCTCCTGGAAGTCGCTGAAGGTTTCCATGAAGTAGAGCACCGCTACATTGTTGATCGTCAGTTCGATGCCGAAACAAGCCCCGTAGATCACAAACAGAGCCCACACGCGACGGTCGCGGCAGGTTTTAAGGAATGCACCGTTTGGAGCCTTTTTGTCCGCCGAGCCGCCCCCGGAGCGAAGGTCTTTGAAGTTTCCCTCGGGCGTATCTTGCGTGACGAAATAGTAAGCGATGCCGGTCAGCAAACAGACCACGCCGACGGCGATCATGCACATCCGCCAACCCAACGCCGTGCTGAACCCGAACACCGAAACGAACAGCGTCAGCAAGAGCGGCATCACCAGTTGCGTCGCGCCGCCGCCCATGTTGCCCCAGCCGGCAGTGGTTGCACTGGCCGTGCCGACGACATTGGGTGCGAACATCAGACTGGTGTGATATTGCGTGATGACAAACGACGCTCCGATCACGCCGATCATCAAGCGACAAAAAATGAACGTCCACGGGCCGCTGGACAGTCCGATCAGCATCACCGGAATCGAGCCGATCACCAGCAGCCACGTATAGGCCCGTCGCGGACCGATGCGGTCGCAGAGCCAGCCGACGAACAGTCGGGCGACGACCGTCATCGACACCGAGGCGATGATCGCCCAGCCGATGTGACTGCGGGTCATGCCGAGCTCGTCGCGCACGACCGTCATCAGCGGCGCGACGCCAAACCAGGCAAAGAAACAGAGAAAAAACGCGAACCACGTCATGTGGAACGTGCGAATCTGCGGCATGTCGAGTCGAAAAAAGTTCCCCCACAGTGACGTGGCCTTGTTCTGAATCTCCACTGGTTTCGTTCCTTGAATGGCTAGGTTGGTGCGCACCTTTATCCCAGGTTCCGTCCGCCCGTTGGCGCGCTGACCAATGCGGCTGTGTGCCAAAGCCGCCGTGAGGGAATCGACCAGATCCGGTGAAGAAAAACCGGAGGGAATGAGGCCGCGCCCATTGGAGCGCCGCCGTCGGTCGCCTCGTCTTTAGCAAATACGTTTCGCGTTGCAATGCGAACGTGGTAGACTGGTTATGCAAGGAGCGTGCCAATGAGGCGGTCGTGCGGCAGGATGACAAGCGCTTGCAGCGTAACTTGCCATGTTGTCACGAGTTAGCAGAACATCCGATGGTCAAAAAAATTCGACAGGCTAAGTCTCCGTGCTCACAAACCAAGCAGCGATTGCTCATCGGCGCGTCACTCGACCGGGCGCGGAGAATTTTGCAGTACCACGATAGTGCAGGTTTCTGCCAAAGTAAGCGGCATTGGGCCAGCACCCCGCGACTGATGAATCATTTGGAATAACGGTGCCGTAGCACACGAAAGGCCTCGGGCTGTGATTGATTTGGTTGAGCACGCGGAGGGAATTGTACTGGCGGTTCGCGCTCATGCGGCGGCGCGGCGCAGCGGCGTCGAGGGCATCCACGACGGCATGCTCAAAGTGTCGGTTACGCAAGCGGCCGAAAAAGGCAAGGCCAACAAGGCCCTCATCGCGGTGTTGAGTCGGCAACTCGGCTTGCGCAAAACGCAGATCGAACTGCTTGCCGGCCACACATCGCCGCAAAAACGCTTCTTGATTCGCGACATCGACGCCGCGGAGCTACGTGGTCGGATCGACGCCTACGTGTCTCACGAATGAAAATGACACGTTTATCGTTTAACGGCAAGCCGCAGGCGACTGTGTTTCTAATCCAAGCGTCCATTCAAAACTCAGCCGCCTGCGGCTTGCCGTTAAACGAGCGTGCAAACAATGCCCCACTTATGCCCCGCACGAGGCTCCACTTGAAAAGCCCCGGGCCGGCAACTAAAGTACAAACAGGAACAGAACAAACCGTAACCCGGCGCCGCATTCGGGCAGCATTGCGTCGGAGGCTTTTTGCGGCGGTCGGGCTATGTATCGTGCGACGGGACGGATGATCGGACTGGTGCTGGTCACGCTCTGCGCGCTGGCGGTGATGATCACCTTCGGCGCCGGTCGCTGGTTTGGAAATACTCCGACGGATTCAAGCGGAAAGGCTTTACCCGAGACCCCCGCTTCGGTCATCGTCATGGCCGTGCGTCGCGAGCCGCTGGAGATCGTCGATCGTTACTCCGGCACGATCGAGGCTTTGGAGAAGTTCTCATTGGGATTCCAAATCGCCGGCCGCTTGGAATTGCTCGGCGAGGACGCCTTGGGCCAGCCGCTCGACGCGGGTGACGAGATCATTTGCCGGCCGGCCCCGCCTGCGGCAACTGCGTCTCCGGCAACTGCGTCTCCGGCAACTGCGGTAGATGATCGCCGCGCTCAGATCCTCAAAGACCTCACGCCCGCGTTAGCGCCCAAGGGTTTCTTGGTCAGTCCGCTGCTGGCCCGTCTCGATTTGGAGTTGCTGCGCGCGCAGCGCGACGAATTGATGGTGCAGCTCGAACAGGCACATTACGATCGAGAAAAAGCCCAGTCCTTGTGGCAGCGCAAGGCCATCACCGACGCGGAACTTCGCTCGCGGCGAACCGACTTCTCCGCGGCCAGCTTTCGATATCGGGCCGCCGACCGAAGATTGCGCGACGGCCAATTGCGGCTGGTCGTTCCGGCCCACTTTGCATTGGATCGTGGTGGCGATACACAAAGCGATCTGCGGCGGCGGTTTGTCATTTCCAAGCGACTGGCCATTCCCGGCGAGACGCTCAGTGCCCATCAAACCGTTTTCGAGTTGGTCGAAGTCGATCAAGTCAAGCTGGTGGTCGGGGTGCCCGAGTCGCGGGTGCGAGAACTCGATCGGCGGATGAAGGAAGTTGAGGACCATCGCCGCCGCGCAAGGGCCGGAGCGTTCGTCGAACCTGAGGATTTGCAGATTCTCGTCCACATCCGACTGCTCGGCAAGCAGCGGTTTGGCGACGAGTGGCCGGCGCTAGAGGGATATGTCTTCCAGGTGAGTGAAACGGCCGGCGACCACGGCTTGTTTGACGTGGAGATTATCATCGACAACCCCGACGGCGCGCTCAAGCCGGGTCTGTTTGCCATGGCCGACATTGTGCTGGAGAAGATCGATGGCTTTCGCCTGCCGCGCTCGGCGATCCGCTACGACGAAGATGGGACTGCGTATTTGTTTTCGGTCAACCGACACGCCAGCGGCGGCGAGAGCAGCGCCGGGGGCAGCGATAAGAACCGTGGCGAGATTGCCAAGGCGACGCGCTACAATTTGGGTCGTAGCGTTGCCCAGGGGAGCCACGTCATCGTCCGCGACTTGCCGGTGCAGCACCAAACGGTGGTCGTCCGCGGGCAACATCGCCTGACGCCCGGACGGACGGTGAAGATTGTCGAAGATGAAAACGCGACGGCCGCGCCATGAAAATCAGCAACGCAGCGATCGATCGACCTCGGGTGGTGCTGGTGATCACGGCGATGGTAATTTTCGCGGCGATCTTTGCCGTCATGAACATCGCCGTGCAGCGCACGCCCGGCATCACCAAGGCGGTAGTGATCGTGGCGGTTCCCTACCCCGGCGCGAATCCCACCGAAGTCGAGGAGCAGATCGTTCGCAAGATCGAGGAGGCGTTGCAAACGCTCGACAAAGTCGACTTTATCGCCTCGACAAGCATGCGCGGATCCGGGGTCATTCAGGTGATCTTCCTCGACGGCGTCGACCCGACGCAGGCTCGCGACGATGTCAAGCATAAGGTCGATCAGATCACCAGCCAGTTGCCCCGCGTGCGCGAGGTGCAGCCGGTGATCACGCGGATCGATTTCGAAAACGCGCCGATCATGCTGGTCAACATCACGGCGCCCGAGGGCTTCGACGAGGGTGCGCTCAAGCAGATTGCCGAAGACGCCAAGGAAGAAATCGACAGGGTCGCCGGCGTGGCTAACACACAACTGTTCGGCGGCCGAGAGCGGGAGATTCACGTCGACATCAACCCGTATTTAACGGCGGAGTATGGGCTGACGCTGGGTGACGTGCGCCGGGCGATCACGCAATCGCACGCCGAGACGCCCGGCGGGTCGCAGAACACAGGCAAGTTCGACGCCCAGGTTGTCAGCGCGACCAAGTTCCGCGATCTGGCCGACATCCGCGAGGTGGTCGTCAGCCGGGGCGGCGGCCGGCGGTTGCAACTGCAGGACATCGCCCGCATCAGCGACACGTATCGACGGCGCAAGAGCCTGGCCCAACTCGACGGCCGCTCCAGCGCCACAATCATCGTCAATAAAGACCCCAACATCAACACGCTGGGCGCGGCCAAGGCGGTCAAAGCGCAAGTCGCCAAATTGCAGCAGCAGTTTCCGCACGTGAGGTTTTCGACGACGCGCGACACGACTGAGGAAATCTCGGTGATGTTCCGCGTGCTCGGCTCCAGCGCCCTGTTCGGCGCGATGTTGGTGCTGATTATCCTCGTCTGGTCGATGGGCTTTCGCGTGTCGATTATGGTGCTGATGGCGATTCCCTTTTCGACCGCCGTGGCGCTGGTGTTCTTGTTCGCCGCCGGCATTCCGATCTCGAACATGGTCATCTTCAGCTTCATCTTGGTGCTGGGAATGGTCGTCGACGGGGCGATCATCGTCGCCGAAAACATTCACCGGCACATCGAGCGTGGCGAAGACCCGGTGACCGCCGCCAAGACCGGCATCGAAGAGGTGGGCCGGCCGGTGATCGCCGCCGACTTGACCACCGTGGCCGCCTTCGTGCCGATGTTGCTGATGCCGGGCATCATGGGCGATTTTATGGGCGTGATGCCCAAGGTGGTCAGCGTGGCGTTGTTGGGCTCGGTGCTGGTCGATCACTTTTTGATTCCCGTCGTGGCCAGCTTGTGGTATCGCAAGCGGCAGCTGAACACGTCCGCCAGCGCGCAGGATGCGGCCCAGACGTCCGGTGAAAAACAGGGCGATGAAGCGCCGCCGCTTAGCAAGACGCGGCCCAACCTGGGCATCTTTACCCGCAGTTATCTGGCCGTGCTGCGCTATTCGCTCGATCATCGTTGGGTGGTGGTCAGTTGCTGCGCGCTGGCGATTGTTTGGGCTTTCTTGATTTATGGCAAGGTCGATCACACGTTCTTTCCGCCCAGCGACCGTGGGCAGTTCGAGGTGAAGTTTGAACTACCGCTCGGATACAGCATCGAAGAGACAATCGCCGCGGCTCGATCGATTACCGATCCGCTCGAGGAAATGAAGCAGGAATACGGTGAAATCGTCCATTTCGTCAGCGCTATCGGCTCTTCCGGCGGGCTGTCGAGCCGGTTGGAGAACGACCCGGCCACCGGCCCGGAATTCGGCACGGTCATGGTGCAGCTTTATTCGCCGCTCGATCGTCCGATCCACAAGCGACTCGGTGTGGTGCGACACGAGGATGAGATCATCAAGGAGCTGCGCGGCCGCATCAAAGCGATCCCCGGCGTGAAGATCACCTTTGAGCGGGTCCAAGAAGGGCCGCCCGGCGGATCGAAGGTCGCCGTGCGGCTGACCGGCAAGGAACTGGAGCGGCTGGGCGATCTCTCCCAGCGAATCACCGAGCGGTTGAAGAGCGTCAAAGGAACCATCGACGTAGTCTCCGATTACCGGCCGCATAGCCCCGAAATCCGCATCAACCCGCGGGCCGACGTCGTCGGGCATTACGACATGACCGAGGCCCAGGTTGCCACCGCGATTCAAACGGCCGTGCTGGGCGATTCGACGATCGAGCTGAGTCTCGAAGAAGAAGACGTCACGCTGCGGATTCAGGTCGATCCGGACATGATGCAGAACATCGACGACATCGGGCGACTGATGCTCACCAGCCCCAACGGACGCCGGGCGACGATCGGCCAATTGGCCGAGCTACAACACAGCGTCGGGCTCTACGGCGTAAACCACTACGATCGCCGGCGGGCGGTGATGGCTCGCTGTGATCTAATCGGCAAGACGACGCCCGACGCGGTGTTCGCCGTTTTGCGAGCCGACATTTTGCCCGAATTGGGATTCCAGCCGATGGATCCGCCCGAGGGTTCGAGCATCGTCAATTGGTTCAAAACGCGGGTTATGAAACTGATCGGTCGCGAGCCCTCGAAGGCCGACGCGGTTACGTTTCTTGGCAAGCCTAACACGCCGGCCGAAGGCGTGCGGGCCACGTTCACCGGCGAGAACGAAGAGCGCGACAAAAACTTCGGTTACCTGCTCAACTGCATGATCATCGCCGTGTTGGGCATTTTCGCCATCCTGGTAATGCAGTTCAACAGCTTCCGCCAGACGATGGTCGTGCTCGTGACCGTACCGCTGAGCTTCATCGGCGTCATGGCGGGCATGTGGATGTGCGGGTTCCCCTTCAGCCTGGCCACATATATCGGGTTGGTCAGCTTGACCGGCATCGTGGTCAACGACGCCATTGTGCTGGTCGACTTCACCAATCGGGCTCGCCGCCGCGGCATGAACATTCGCGACGCGCTGTTGGAATCCGGCGCCAATCGTCTGCGGCCGGTGATCTTGACCACGGTGACCACCATCGGCGGTCTGCTGCCGCTGCTCTTGAATCTCTCCGGCGGCGCCGAATTCTGGCAACCGCTCACCGGCGCCGTCGTCTTCGGATTAGCCTGCGCCACCGTGCTGACGCTGGTCGTGATCCCGGTCGCGTATAGCGTTGCCTACAACCGGACGTTTCTCGCGGCTGGTGAATGATCTGGGCTATTCGCCGCCCGGTGCTTTCGCCCTGCCGCAGGCGCCGATCAACCGCAAGACGCTGCGTTTGATTTCCAGGACGTTGGCTTCCGCATCGCCGGGCTTGTCCATCTCGTCGCAGACCCGGCGGGCACGCTCGCCGATGGCCTCGTAGCCATAGTTGTTGCTGTTGCGGGCAAGGTGATCGCTCAGACGGCGCACCTCCTGCCAGTCTTCAGCCATGGTCGCATCGACCAGCCGGTCGACGCGCGTCGAGAGCGTCTCGACGTACTGAGAAACGCGGGCCGTGTTGGCCGCTAATTGCGAATTCAGCCCAGCCAGATCGGGCGTCGAGGCCTGTTGAGTTTGGTTCTGCATGGAAACACCCTTTGACGGTGAGCGTGAGCGCGGGAGAGAACTTACGACGGGTCGTGTCGTGAAAGGATAGGCCACGGCAATACGGCAGGCCGGCGACATTCTCCCGCAAGATCGCTGCCAGCCGGATAATTAGGCCGCCTTGCGCACGGAACCTCCGCGGCGACGGCCGTTGAGCATCTCGCGAATCACCTGCGATACGACCACTTCGCCAGCCAGCCGCTGAAGCGTCTCGGCGTCGTGGCGAGACAAGCAAGCGTCGGCCGCGGTGGCCCGATCGACTTCGAGGACGATCACCGCCGCGGATCGTGCCCGAATGTAACCGCGGGCCTCGGCCAGCCCCATCGATCCGGCCCGGTGGGCGACCCGCTGCCAGACGCCCTCATGGCTGGCGGCGGCAATTCGGGCGGCGGCGGCGGGCAAGTCCTTGTGGGGACGACGTAGCGGCAAAAGCTGGTTCAGTTGCATGGAGGTGTTCCTATTTTATTCTTCGGTTTATCTTCTTCGGTGAATTCGTCGGGGCAAAGATAACAATCGAACAGCCGCGCGGCCAATCTTCAAACGATTCGCCATCACCCGTCCGCCTCGCCAAGACAGGGCGGTCTGTAACGTCTGCGGTTACTCTGCGGCCTAACTCAAGAGGCGTCGGCCTCATTTCCGTGACGAAGATCCTCCAACCGCGATCTTTGCGGGCAGCGGCCAGCGCGGCGGCACTTCTTGACCAATCCGCACTGTTTTCCCAGGTTCCGCTCGTGTGAGAGCCTTCGCGTTAGAGTCAAATTCGAATCAATAATGCAATTCCTCGTGGCGTGGTAGCTACGCTCGCCAGAGCGTGGAGGTTTGCCGTCTGGCGACGGCAGCTACAACGAAGGTGAACACTTATTTCACGAACGATGCTTAGATGGGCATCGAGGGTAAATGGCGAGTGGTGGTTGCCAGCCTTGTAAACGCGACGGCCGGGCATGGTATAATGATTACTTGCCACAAGAAACCACCAACGAAGCGGATATCCTCTCCGCGTCGATGCGATAATGTTGGATCAACAATCCCATGGCAAAGAAAAAGGAAACGACCGGTAAACTCAGTCGAAGGTTCCGCCCGTTCAAGAAGGCCCGAGACTTTGTCCGCGGTCTTGATTTGAAGAATGGCACTGAATGGACGCTGTACTGCAAGGGGGATCTGCCCGGCAAACCGTCGAAACCGGACGACATTCCGGCGTGTCCGCTCGGAATCTATAAGGACCACGGCTGGAAGGGAATGGGCGACTGGTTGGGGACCGGGACGATTGCGTACCACGTCCGTACCTACCGCCCGTTCAGAAAAGCCCGCAGCTTTGTCCACCGACTTGAGTTGAAGAGTGGCGCTGAGTGGAGGCGGTACTGCAAGGGGGAGCTGCCCAAGAAACCGCCGAAACCGGACGACGTTCCGGCGAGCCCGCAAGGAACCTATCAGGACCAAGGCTGGCAGGGATATGGCGACTGGCTGGGGACCGGGACGATTGCCCCCTTTCTCCGAAAGTTCCGCCCGTACAATAAAGCCCGTGAGTTTGCCCACGCACTCGAGTTGAAGAACAAAAGGGAGTGGCTACAGTACTGCAGAGGAGAGCTGCCCGACAAGCCGCCCAGACCGGACGATATTCCGGCGGCCCCGAATGAAGCCTACGAAGACCGGGGCTGGAAGGGATATGGCGACTGGCTGGGGACCGGGAGGATTTCCGCCCATTTCCGTAAGTTCCGCCCGTTCAAGAAAGCCCGCGACTTTGCCCGCGCGCTTGATTTGAAGGATTACGTGGAGTGGAGGCAGTACTGCAAAGAAGGGCTGCTGGGCAAGCCGCCCAAACCGTTCGATATTCCCAGCACTCCGCACGAAATTTACAAACAGCAAGGCTGGTGCGGACTGGTCGACTGGCTGGGAACCCGAACAGAAGACGGATTTCTTCGTAAATACCGGCGGTTCAAGCAGGCCCGAGAGTTTGTCCAGGCGCTTGAGTTGAAGGATCGAGACGAGTGGCTCCAGTATTGCGGAGGAGAGTTGCCCGGCCAACTTCCGAAACCGGACGACATTCCGACGAAGCCAAGCCATGCTTACAAAGATGAAGGTTGGAAGAGCTTGGGCGATTGGCTGGGGACCGGCAGGTTCCACCAGATAAATCTACGCCCGTTCAGGAAAGCCCGCGCCTTCGTCCGGTCGCTTAAGTTGCAGAGCGTCGCTGAGTGGAAGCGTTACTGCAAGGGCGAGATGCCCGACAAACGGCCCAAACCGGTCGATATTCCGGCCTCCCCACAACCGGTTTACCAACATCAAGGCTGGGCGGGAATGGGCGACTGGCTGGGGACCGGAACCATCGCGCCGCAACTCCGCACCTACCGCCCGTTCAAGGAAGCCCGAGATTCTGTCCACACGCTTAAGCTGAAGACTCTAGCCGAGTGGAAGCAGTACTGCAAAGGAGAGCTAACGGACAAGCCGCGCAAAACGGACGATATTCCGAGTCGCCCGCAGCGAGTTTACCAAGACAAGGGCTGGAAGGGAATTCGCGACTGGCTGGGGACCGGGTCGATCGCGCACCGCCGCGCGTTCCAGAAGGCCCGCGTCTTTGTCCACGCTCTTGAGTTGAAGAGTCTCGGCGAGTGGATGCAGTACTGCCAAGGAACGCTGCCCGGCCAACGGCCCAAACCGGACGATATTCCGGCGTTCCCGATGAAAATCTACAAAGACAAAGGCTGGAAGGGATACGTCGATTGGCTGGGAATCGACAAGAAACGCCGGACGAAGGCCCGTCCGTTCAAGGAGGCCCGTCACTTTGCACTCGCCCTTGGGTTGAAGAATAGCACTGAGTGGAAGCGATACTGCAAAGGAGAGCTGCCCGGCCAACAGCCCAAACCGGACGATATTCCAAACGACCCGCGACAAGCTTACCAAGCCAAAGGCTGGCAGGGATATGGCGATTGGCTGGGAACCGGGGCGACGGCTACCTTTCTCCGCAAATACCGTTCGTACAAGAAAGCCCGCGCCTTCGTCCGGACACTTGAGTTGAAGAATCTCGCCGAGTGGGCGCAATACTGCAAAGGAGAGCTGCCCGACCAACAGCCCAAACCGGACAATATTCCGGCCACGCCGCAGATGGTCTACAAAGACACCGGCTGGACCGGAGTGGGTGACTGGCTGGGGACCGCCAGATGCAGCCGGACGAACTTACGCCCGTTCAAGAAAGCCCGCGCCTTTGTCCGCTCTCTAAAGTTGAAGAATCTCGCCGAGTGGACGCAGTATTGTCAAGGAAAGCTGCCCGACCAACGGCCCAAACCCAACGATATTCCGGCCACGCCGCAAAGTGTCTACAAAGACACCGGCTGGACCGGAGCGGGTGACTGGCTGGGGAATGGGACAATTCCCCCTTTTGCGGGTAAGCGCCGCCCGTTCAAGAAAGCCCGCGCCTTTGTCCGCTCTCTCAAGTTGAAGAATCTCGCCGAGTGGACGGAGTATTGTCAAGGAACGCTGCCCGGCCAACGGCCCAAACCGGACGATATTCCAGCGTGCCCGAGGATCATCTACAAAGACAGAGGCTGGAAGGGATCTGTCGACTGGCTGGGAACCGGCAAGTCCAGCCGGAAGAGACCACATCCGTTTGAGGAAGCCCGCAGATTTGCCCGCTCGCTTGAGTTGCAAAATGGCGCCGAGTGGAGGGAATACTGCAAAGGAAACTTACCCGAAAAGCCGCGCAAGCCGGACGGTGTTCCAACATACCCAGGCATCGCATATAAAGACCAAGGTTGGAAGGGACTGGGCGACTGGTTGGGGATCGACAAGATCGTCCGGAAGAGATTTCGTTCGTTCAAGGTAGCCCGCCGCTTCGTACACAGGCTCGGGTTGAAGGATGTCGCTGAGTGGGAGCGGTACTGCAATGGAAATCTTCCCGGCCGCCGGACGAAACCGGACAACATACCGGCGTTCCCAAGGGGGATCTACCAAGACGACGGCTGGAAGGGAATGGACGACTGGCTGGGAACCGACGATGACAGCCGGAAGAATCTACGTCCGCTCAAGGAAGCCCGCCAGTCCGCACGAAGGCTTGGGTTGAAGAATCAAGCGCCCGTCAGACCGCCCAAATCGGTCGACATCGCGGCGAACTCGAGTCGAATCCAACCAGGCCAAGGCCGGAAGGGGCTGGGCATCTCGCCGGGAACCGGGTCGACCGCGAACCGCGTCCGTGCATACCGCCCGTTCAAGAAGGCCCGCGACTTTGTCCACGCTCTTGAGTTGAAGGGTCTCGGCGAGTGGACGGAGTATTGTCAAGGAACGCTGGCGGGCCAACGGCCCAGACCGGACGATATTCCGGCGTTCCCAAGGGGTATCTACAAAGACCAAGGCTGGACGGGATACGACGACTGGTTGGGGACCGCACGTCCGTTCGAGGAAGCCCGTGATTTTGTCCACGCACTTGAGTTGGAGACTCAAGCGGAGTGGACGCGGTACTGTAAAGGAGAGTTGCCCGACAAACGGCCGAAACCGTGCGATATACCCGTGCGCCCGAATCGAACCTACCAAGGCAAAGGCTGGAAGGGGTGGCGTGACTGGCTGCGGACCGGGACGATTGCGTACCAACTCCGTAAATACGGCCCTGAAGACCGCCGTGAGCGCCGCCGTGCGCACCGCCCGTTCTGGGGAGCCCGCGCGTTTGTCCACACACTTGAGCTAAAGAGTGGAAGTGAGTGGAGGCGGTACTGCACAGGAGATCTGCCCGACCAGGAGCCCAAACCGGACGATATTCCGTCCGCCTCACACATGGTTTACAAAGGGAAGGGCTGGACGAGTTGGGGTGACTGGCTGGGGACGGGGACCATTGCGAGTTCCCTCCGCAAGTACCGCCCGTTCAAGAAAGCCCGCGCCTTGGTCCACACGCTTGAGCTAAAGAATGAAGCGGAGTGGAGGCAGTACCGCAAAGGAGAGCTTCCCGACAAGCCGCCCAAACCGGACGATATTCCGGCGTGCCCAATTCGAGTCTACAAAAACAAAGGCTGGAAGGGAATTGGCGACTGGCTGGGGACCGGGAACATTGCGCCCCGTCTCCGTAAATTCCGCCCGCTTAAGAAAGCCCGCGGCTTTGTCCACGCGCTTAAGTTGAAGAATCAATTGGAGTGGCAGGCGTACTGCAGGGGAGAACTGCCCGACAAGCCGCCCAAACCGGACGATATTCCAAGCGTGCCGAACCAAGTTTACGAGGACAAAGGCTGGATGGGACTTAGCGACTGGCTGGGGACCGACAAGTTCAGCCGGTATAAGATACGTCCGTTCAAGAAAGCCCGCGACTTCGTCCGCGCACTTGAGCTGAAGAGTGGAGATCAGTGGCGTCGGTACTACAAAGGAGAACTGCCCAACAAACCGCCCAAACCGGTGGATATTCCGGCGGCCGCAAGTCGCATCTACAAAAACCAAGGCTGGCAGGGAATGGGCGACTGGCTGGGGACCGGGACGATTGCCCCCCATCTCCGTAAGTACCGCTCGTTCAAGAAAGCCCGTGACTTTGTCCACGCGCTTGGGTTGAAGAATCAAGATGAGTGGAGGCAGTACTGTCAAGGAGAGCTGCCCGACAAACCGCCCAAACCGGACGATATCCCGACCTCCCCGGAGGCGGTTTACAAACACAAAGGCTGGAAGCGGACGGGCGACTGGCTGGGGACCGGGATGATTGCCACCGGACGCCGTAAATACCGACCCATCAAGAAGGCCCGCGACTTCGTCCGCGCACTTGAATTGAAGAGCGACGCTGAATGGAAACGGTATTGCAAGGGAGAGTTGCCCGACAAACCGCCCAGACCGGACGATATTCCAGCCTGCCCGGATCGAACCTACCGAGGCAAAGGCTGGCAGGGATTGGGCGACTGGCTGGGGACCGGGGCCATTGCGCACCGTCTCCGTAAATACCGCGCGTTTAAGAAAGCCCGTAACTTTGTCCGCGCGCTTGAGTTGAAGAATCACACGGAGTGGAAGCAGTACTGCAAAGGAGAGCTGCCCGACAAACCGCCCAAACCGGACGATGTTCCGACCGCCGCGGATCGAGTTTACAAGCACCGAGGCTGGCAGGGATGGGGTGACTGGCAGGGGACCGGGGCGATTGCCCCGTTTCTCGGTAAGTACCGCCCGTTCAAGAAAGCCCGCGCCTTTGTCCGCACGCTTAAGTTGAAGAATCAAGCGGAATGGAAGCAGTACTGCAAAGGAGAGCTGCCCGACAAACGTCCCAAACCGGTCGATATTCCAAACAACCCGAACCGAACTTACCAAGACAAGGGCTGGAAGGGAGTTGGCGACTGGCTGGGGACCAGGGCGATTTCCTCCCGTCTTCGTAAGTACCTCCCGTTCAAGAAAGCCCGCAAATTTGTCCGCGCGCTGGAGTTGAAAAATGGCGCCGAGTGGAGGGAGTACTGCAAAGGAAATCTGCCCGACAAGCCACCCAAACCGAACGATATTCCAAGGGAGCCGAACGAAATCTACAAGGACAAAGGCTGGAAGGGACTGGGCGACTGGATAGGGACCGCGACGGTCGCCACCTATCCCCGTGATTACCGGCGGTTTAGGAAAGCCCGCGACTTTGTCCACACGCTTGGGTTGAAGAGTCAGGCCGAGTGGACGCGGTACTGTAAAGGAGAGTTTCCCGACAAGCCGCCCAAACCGGACGATATCCCGGCCTCTCCGGAAACGGTTTACAAACACAAAGGCTGGAAGCGAGCGGGCGACTGGCTGGGGACCGGGACGATTGCCACGCAACAGCGCAGATACCTCACCTTCAAGAAAGCCCGCGCCTTGGTCCACACACTTGAGCTGAAGAATCGAGTTGAGTGGATGCAGTACAGCGAAGGAACGCTGCCCGGCAAACCGCCCAAACCGGACGACCTTCCGAAGGCCCCAGAGATGGTTTACAAGGACAAAGGCTGGAAAGGATGGGGCGATTGGCTGGGGACTGGGAGGACTGCTACCTTTCGCCGCAAATACCGCCCCTTCAAGAAAGCCCGCGAGTTTGTACACACACTTGCGTTGAAAAATAATAACGAATGGACGCGGTACGCCAAAGGCGAGTTGCCCGGCAAGCCTCCCAAACCGTATGATGTTCCGGCCTCCCCGCATGTTGTTTACAAAGACAAGGGCTGGAAGGGACGGGGCGACTGGCTGGGAACCGGGGCGATTTCCTCCCGTCTTCGTAAGTACCGCCCGTTCAACAAAGCCCGCGCCTTTGTCCACAGGCTTGAGTTGAAGAATCACGCGGAGTGGAAGCAGTATTGCAAAGGAGAGTTTCCCGACAAGCCGCCCCGGCCGGACGATATTCCGATTAGCCCGCTATATGTTTACCAAGACAAAGGCTGGAAGGGAGTTGCCGACTGGCTGGGGAGATCGTGAAGGTGAGTCTGGCCTGTTTAGAGGGAGCCTATTTGATTTCCACTCGATACGGCAGCATCAGCACGGACGGCTCGGCGAACAGCCGGCGGATGGTTTCGATGTCGCCGAGTTGCCGGTGCAATTCGGGCGAGAGCTTGCGGATTTCGGCGCCTAACTCAGAGGTGACGGCCGAACGCGCCTCCGCGCCGCCGCCGAGCAATTGCTCGAAGAAGCTGGTCGGCTTGGGCAGCACCAAGATCTCCACCTCGTCGTCGGCCTTAATGCCGGCCGCTTTCTTGGCGGCGGCGATGGCGTCTTGCAGCGTGCCGACTCGATCGACCAACCCATTCTTGGCGGCCATCCGACCGGTCCAGACGCGGCCCTGGGCCAGCGTTTCCATCTTCTTGCGGGTCATCTTGCGGCCCTTGGCGGCCTTGCCGGCGAACTGGTTGTAGGTTTCGACCATCATCTCGCGCCACATCTTTCGCTCGGAGTCGGTGAATTTGGTCGTCGAAGAAAACGCGCCCGCGTGCTTGCCGCGGCTGATCGTTTCGGTGGTGATGCCGAGCTTCGCGTACAGCCCGCCCAGCACTAACTTGCCACCCACGACGCCGATCGAGCCGGTCAGCGTGCCGGGCTCGGCGATGATCTGATCGCAGCCCATCGAGATGTAATAGCCGCCGCTGGCCGCCGTGTTGCCCATGCTGGCGATGACCGGCTTCTTGATCCTTTCGATCTCGCGCCAGATCAAATCGCTGGCCAGCGCCGAACCGCCGGGGCTATCGACCCGCAACACGATGGCCCGCACGGTTTTGTCTTTATTGGCCTTGCGCAGGGCGCTGATGATCGTGCTGGAGCCAAGCGTCTGCTCGCCGAATATGCTTGTTGAACTGCGGCCGGACGTAATGATGCCGACCGCGTAAACGATGGCCACCTTCGGCTTGCTGCTGGCCCGCTTGGCCGGCTTGCCGCCCATGATCAGCTCCATCATCTTCATCATGCCGGCCAGCCCGGAGAAATCGGTATCGACCTTTTTCTTGCCGTAGTTTTGCACCAAGGCCACCTCGTCGACCTGGAGTTTTTTCTTAAGCTGGGTGAAGAATTCGTCCTGATACATGACGTGATCGATCAGGCCGGCCTTCTTGGCCCGCTTCGCGCTGAACAGCCCGCGGTCGATCAATTCCTTAACCTTCTTGGGGTGCAGCAGGCGGGCGTCGGCGATGCTCGCGACCATCTGCTCGTAATAGTCGTCGATGACCGCTTCGTATTGCGAACGAAACTCCTTGCTCATGCCGGTGCGGGTTTGCGGCTCGGCGGCGCCTTTGTACTTGCCGATTTGCAACATGTCGGCCTCGATGCCGAGCTTGTCGAACAGGCCTTTGTAAAACGTGATTTCCACCGACAGGCCGGGAATCATCAGCGAGCCGGAGGGCGGCATGATGATTTCGTCGCAGGCGCAGGCCAACTGATACTGCGACCCGGTGGCCGAATCAACCAAGGCGTAAACCTTCTTGCCCTTGGCTCGGATGCGAGCGACGGCCGACTTCAGTTCGTTAAGCTTGCCGAAGCCGAGCGAGGCGTCGCGGATGCTGAGCACAACGCCGCTGATCTTCTCGTCGTTGGCGACGTTGTGCAATCGTACGACCAGGTCGCGCAAGCCGGTCGAGGTTTCGCCGAACAGCCCGCCTCCGCCAGCCGATTCAGGAAATCCGCCGGCAATCGAGATCGAGGCCAGGGTCGTGCGTTTGGGAGATTTCTTGGCGGCGGCCTCTTTTTTCGCCTTTTCGGCCGCCATCAGTCCGCTGGAGGAAACGAGACAGATCGCGGCCAAAGCCACGCCGAGAATTTGCGTTGTTCGCTGCATGATAATGACTCCCGAGTGAATGAATGACGAATGACCAATGACAAATAACGAGTATAACCGGCCCCCTGCCCATTGTAGAAGAGCCTGTCCGCCCTACTTTCTCTCTTCCCCGTAGCCTCCGTCGCTATTTCAAGCCTGCGAAGCCGTGCAAACCTTGCGATCCGTACACTTTACGTCCGACGGACATTTTACTTGACCGGAACCCCGCCACTCGGTTGCGTACCCCGTACTGGGTGATATGATGAAGGCTGGCAAACGTCGCGAATCAACAACAAACGTCTAACCAGGGAGTAATTTCTGATGGCCAATAAGGAAGAAAAAGCGGACGCCCCCGCCCCCGAGGAAAAGCCCGCCACCGAGGAAAAGCCCGCCACCGACCAACCGGCCGCTGGGCAGCCCGCCGCCGAGGAAAAGCAGCAGCAACAGCAGCGTCAGCAGATCCAGTTGGACGACACGGGAATCACCGCCCGCTACGCCAATTTCTGCCGCGTCAACGGCACGCCGGAGGAGTTGATTATCGATTTTGGTCTGAACGCCCAGCCGTTCGGCGCGCCGACCGAAACGCTCAGGGTGAATCAGCGTCTGGTGATCAACTACTACACGGCCAAGCGTCTGTTGGCCGCGCTGTCGATGTCGGTGCAGCGTCACGAAGCCGCCTTCGGTGTGCTCGAGACCGATGTGCAGAAGCGTGTCCTGCCCGGCGCCATGCGTCAGGCTCCGACCCAACAGAGCTAGATCGCCAAGAGGCGATTCGCCTGGAAAATCAGTCCAACCCAATCAACGCCCGGCGGGCCGCCTCGCCGGGCGTTTTTTGTTGGGCGAGTTGGAAGACACCTCTTCTCTTGCCTCGGGCACCCTCGGCCGAATACTATAGTAGTTTGAGTGTGCCGTGGTAATTTGAATCGCCCGAGGGTTCGCCGCTCACGCAGCGAGATCAACCGTGCAAGACCGCTTCGATCCTCACCTGCAATGGTTGGATCTCCAACCGGCCGGGCATCCGCTCGACCACTACCAGTTGTTGCAGCTCGATCGCTTTGAGAGCGACGCCGAAGTGATTGCGCTCGCGGCCGATCGCTCCATGGCCCAGGTGCGCGGGCAACGACCGGGCGAGCACGTGGCTCAGTGGCAAATGTTGCTGGACGAACTAGCCGCGGCCAAAGCGTGCTTGACCGACGCCGCCAGGAAAGTCGCGTACGACGAACGGCTGATTGCTGGGCCTGTTTCACATCCGAGGCCGGCGCCGGTGCTTGAAAGTTCTCCGCCATCACTCAGCCCGGCGGCCCCGGAAAAGCGATCTCGGCATGTGATCGGTTTTGCTGCCGTGTTGGTGGGCAGTTTGCTGGTTGCCGCCACGGCGGCCCTGATCATGTCCAAGTTCAAGGCCGGCGCAGATCAAACCGTCGCCGAACATTCGATCGACAAGAACAGCGGCCCACAGGCCGAGCGAAAGGCCGTGAGCGCGGTTCCTTCGCCATCGTCACCGCCGACAAAAACGGCCGAATCGAAGGCTCAACCGACTGGGCCAACCGCGACACCGATTCCAAAACAGCCTGATCTTCCAAAACAGCCGAGCATCGCTTCGACACCGTCGACCGTGACACCGCCTAACGCGCCGCCAGATCGCCCGACGACTGGGCCGACGACTGGGCCGACTCCCGTGCGACCCTCGCAAGACGTGCCGCCGCCGTCCAGTGTTACGCCCGGAACAAAACCGCCGCCCGCGACTCCCACACCGCCGAAAATCGATCCGCGCCCCACCGCGCGGCAGATCGCGACGTTCGACGAGGCGGTAAAAAAAACCATCGCAGCAATGCAGCGCCGCGACTCGGCCGTGGCCCATCGGAACCTGCGTGTGGCGGAGAAAAACGCGATTTCGCAAGATCAGCAAGACCGCCTGGAGCGCGTGCGGCAATTACAGCAATACGTCGGCGAGTTTTTCAAGGCCGTCAGAGCCGGTTATGATGCCCTCCAAGGCAGCGAGGAGTTTGTCATCGGCGGCCAAACCATGGTCGTCGTCGATTGCACACCCCAGGAAATCACCATTCGCCGGCTCGGCCGCAATCAGTCTTTTCCGGCCGACGCCATGCCCGACTCCTTATCGCTGACTCTTGCCAGGCGTTGGTTCGATTCGACCAATTCGACCAATAAGGTGTTCATCGGAGCCTTCCAAGCGCTGCGCGGCAAGGTCGACGTGGCCCGTGAATTGTGGCAGCAGGCCCGAGCAGACGGGGTCGAACAGGTCGATTTTCTCTTGCCGGTGCTCGATGAGATTCCACCCGAGGGCCGTTCCAAAATACGCCAGCAAGGCGATAGGTCAGGACGGTTGACGAATGACGAATGACGAATGACGAATGACGAATGTCTAATGTCTAATGTCTAATGTCTAATGTCTAATGTCTAATGTCTAATGTCTAATGTCTAATGTCTAATGTCTAATGTCTAATGTCTAATGTCTAATGTCTAATGTCTAATGTCTAATGTCTAATGACGAAACCCGCGCCCAAAGAAGTGGCGCTGTCCAAGCGAAGGGTCGACGAAAAACATGGCTGTGTTGAAACCCGTCGGAGACGATGACGCGGACCTATGTCCGCTGGACCGGGACACCGTCTCTATTGGTCGTGGCGCAAACAACTCGCTGGTTTTGCGCGACATGGCCTCCTCGTCGCGCCATGCCCAGTTGGTCAAGGACGAAGATGGCTGGCGCCTGGAAGATTTGGGCAGCTCCAACGGCACGTTCGTCAACGGCTGGCGGATCGAGACGGTGCGGCTCAACAGCGGCGATCGCATTCAGATCGGAGCCTCGGAGTTCATCTTTGAAGACGGCCCGCAGATCAGACCGACCGCAAAGGCACGTCTTTCCGATACCGACGCGTCGAAATCATTCTTGCAGTCATTCATCCAGGAAGATGACGACGCGCCCGGCGAGACGACCAGCCCGCTGCTACACTCGCTGCTGATTGATGAAAACGACGACGATGACGGGCTCACGCTAAGATCCAGCGTCGAGATGCTGCACGTCGACGAGGGACGGGGCGAGAACATCAAACGCACCTTGCTGTTGGATGTTGACGTCCCGGCCGCGGCCACGGACCAAGGCGCCGGTCTTGTTCGTCAGCCGGGCGAGACGTTGGCCGAGGCGAAACTTCGGCTGATTCAGCGGGTCGGCGAAAAGCTGGTCCGTATTTTCGATCCCAAGCAATTAATCGAAGAGATCATGTCGATCGTGCTGCAACAAACGCGTGCCGATCGCGGGATTCTCTGCCTGCTCGACGAACAGCGCAATCCCGTGCCGGTCGTCACCCGCGGACTGGGCGAAGACGAACACTTGCGAGTCAGTCGCACCGTCTTGCGGCGGCTGCTCGACGAACGATCGGCTGTGTTGATTAATCAGACGGGGGCTTCCGAAGACGCGCTGCAGTCGCTGGCCGAGATGAGCGTGGTTTCGACCATGTGTGTGCCGCTGTGGACCGGCGAAAACATCATCGGCCTGATGTCGCTCGACTCGACGACACCTGGCAAGCAGTTTTGCGAAGAGGATCTGGAGCTGCTGGTGGCCGTGGCCCATCAGGCGGCCATCGGCATCGAGCGCGGTCGGATGAGTCAATTGTTCGATAAGGAACGACAGATGCGAGCCGACTTGAGCAAGTATCTGGACCACGGCATCGTCGAGCAAATCACCCAGCACGGAGCCGACGAAAACCCGTTGGAACCGGCAGAGCGAGAAATCACCATCTTGTTTTCCGACATCGTGTCGTTCACCAAGATGAGCGAGCGGCTCAAGCCGGCCGAGTTGGCCGAGTTTATTCGCCGCTATCTCACCGCGATGACCGACATCATATTTGCCCACGGCGGCACGATCGACAAGTACATCGGCGACGCGGTGATGGCGCTGTTCGGGGCGCCCATCGCCAGCCCCCACAGCGCCGCCTCGGCCGTCAGTGCGGCCCTGGAGATGCGCGACCGGTTGGCCGATTTTCGACTGCCGGGAGGTCAGGCCGGACAGTTGCGATCGCGGTTCGGCATCAACACGGGCCTGGCCGTGGTGGGCAATCTGGGATCGCAGCGGCGGATGGAATACACCGCGCTGGGCGACACGGTCAACGTCGCCTCGCGGTTGGAAACCTTCGCCCGGCCCAACGAAATCTGCATCGACCAGACCACCTATCAGCAGACGGGCGAGCAGTTCGAGGTCGAGGAAATCGGCTGGATCGACGTCAAGAACCGCGTCGAATCGGTCGCGGTCTATAAAGTCCTGCGGAAAAAATCGTAAGTGGTCGCCCCGCCTCGGTAGGTTATGCTTCAGCATAACGACAAATAGGATCTGCTCGCCTCATGCTGCCGAGGACGGATTGTTATGCTAAAGCATAACCTACGCGCCTTCGCCGCCGGCGCCGAACGAAACCCGCCAGGGCGATCGAGCCGGCCAGCGCCAGGCCCAGCGAACCGGGCTCGGGAACCACGGTGAGCGTGAGATTTCCATCGCCGGGTTCCATCTCCAGCCGGACGACAAACGAGCCGCCGCCGAACGCCAATTGGTCGAAGTTGGTGCCCATGTATTGAGTAAAGATCTGTTGATCCGCCGCCTGCGTTGCCGGGTCGATCAACGCGTCGGGATCGCCCATCGTCATCCGCAGATCCATCACCAGATCGAACGGGACGCCGGCTTCGACTTGGAACGTCGGAGTGCGAAATTCCGTTAGAATGGCTTTTCCCGATGGCACGCCCGCCACATCGTCGATTTCGACCGCAGCGAAGCTGCCCCGGGTTTGAAGAGAGCCATCGCGCTGGAGCGTCGCGTCGCCGGAAAACAGGCTGATGTCCACGTCGCCCAAGGTTCCCTTTTGGGTGACGCTCGCGTCCAGACTCACCGAGACGTCGAAAAACGCCGCGTCGCGACCTGCGCTTTCGGTGAAGAACAATTGGGCAGGTTGGTCGCCGACGGGGAATGGCGGATCTGGCAGGGTGGCCGGACGCAGATTGTCGGGGCCGTCATTGATCGCGGGCAGTACGAGCGAAAAACTGACCGGTGTGCCGACCGGCGCGCCGGTGACCATCAGCTCGGTCCCGCTGGCGAAGGAACTCCACACGAAGTATTCCGACGGGTTGACTCCGTCGACCCAGCCATAACCGCCGGTGGTCTTGACAAGGGAGTTGCCAACCAACTTGGCCGAAGCCCACGACTGGGCATGACCGGTTGGTTGCGGAAACGGCGTGAATGCACTGGAGACGGCCGTGGTCAACCCCGACGCGTCGTGGGGCAGAAATTCATAAGAATTCACGTTGTCCCAGCCAAACGCATAGCCGGAAGTTTCCACGGCCAAGGCGGGACGATCCGCAGCGGCCAGCGCGAGAAGATAGGCGGAAAAAAGGGCTCCGCGAGAGAAGAACCGGTAAACTCGTGATCTCTTCATTAGACATTCTCCCCCAAACGAACAGCTATTCCAATTGCAGCCAAAACGGGTAACCTATCTCTGTTCTAACTGCCCGCTGCGGCCAACGCAAGAAAAATCGTGTCGACGAAGCCAACATGGTAGTTTCTGGGGGGTAAGATGGCCGATTTCTCGCCAGACGAGCAACTTATTTCCGCCTACCGCGGCGGAGACGATGAGGCCGCCACCGAGCTCTTCGAGCGGTATTACGGCCGGCTTATCGAGCTGATTCGCCGCCAGATGGGTTGGCGGCTCAAACAGGTCGAGGGCTCGGTCGACGTCGCCCAAAGCGTATTGCGCAGCTTTTTCAAACAGCTTCGCGACAAGCAGGTAACGGTCGGTCCGGACGACGATCTGTGGCCGCTGCTGGTCACGGTCGCGCTGAACAAAATCCGCAACCGCGGAAAATTCTGGAGCCGTCAGCGGCGCGATCCACGGCGTCAATCGCCGCTGGTCGAAGGGCTCGACCCGCTCGAGCGCGAACCCTCGCCCGACGACGCGGCGGTGGTTCAAGATCTGATCGAACAACTTCTCGCGCCGTTCTCTGGCCGGCGGCGGCAAATCATCGAACTCATCCTGCAAGGCGAACCGGTCAAATCAATCGCCGAGCAAGTCGGCACCACCGAGCGGACCATCTACAACACCCGAATGGCTGCCGCTTCCACCCTCGAAAAACTGCTGGCCACGGAGCCGCCAGAGGAGGAGTAGCGCGGAGGATCGAGGATCGAGGATTGGGGAGCGAGGGACGAGGAGTTAGGAGCTAGGGACTGTGGAAGTCGGAGTCACTCTGCCCGATTTGGCACGCCGCCACGCTCAGCATGCTGGTAGTGTCCTAATTCGAATCGGCGTCAGAAAGAAACGGTGGAAAGTTAGAAAAGACAAGCGGCCTGAAACCGTTTCACTTCGGTGCAGCTATTTGCCTGATAGCAGGGACGTAAGTCCCAAAGCGATTGCTGAACCAAGGACCAACATCACGATCGCCAAAATGATGTTTGCCAGCATAGATCCCGTACCGAATCGGATTCCGAGCGATGTCAGTTTCGCGTCCTGTTCGGTCGTTTTTGCTACCAACATATTCACACTCGCCAAGACTTGGCTAGCGCTGCGCGTATTATCGTCAGCGAGGGCTCTTACGGCATCAACATCTTTTGCTGTCCGCCGCAATTCCTGGGTAAGCTGGCGAACATCGTTGGTCACGTTATCGACGTTACTAGTAAGTCTCTGAATGGGTTCAATAACGTCGCCGTACTGTTGCTTAAGGTCCAGTACGTCTTTTGCCAGTTGTTGTATCCGTTTGACTTCATCACTGATTTCCGCCCACGGCATAACGTCCATGTTTGCCATGCTGGTGAGAAAATCGCCAGGAAATTCTCCGACCAGGAGGTCAGGGTCTGACCCAACAGGCTTTTGATCGGAGTCCAACTTCTCAAAGATGAGTGTACAGATTTTACCAGACATCCGCAGAACACGTTTCGCCGAGGAAGCATTGTAAAGGCCAAACAAAAGATGGCCTTCATACCCTGGATCGACGACGGACCCGGTAAGAAGGATCAACCCCTCGTAAGAAAACTTACGTTTGGAGCCGATACGAGCGAGCACGTTGTTTGGGAGTTTTAGGCGTTCAAGTGAAATGACCCCAGCGTATGAACCCGGACCGATTGTCAGGCGATCCTTTGTCATGTCGATGTCATTGCCATGGCCACCAGAGATTGCCTTCTTGCCGATTCGTACATCGTAGGAAGTTGACTGCAAGCAAGCGCCGTCAAATGTTTCCTCACTGATTAGCTGTCCATTTTTCACGAAACGGCGAATCTCTTTCTCCGTGAGGATAATACTCCCCTGCGGATCGCTCGGTAGGCGTTGCTGTTCGTCTGCCATGATATTCCCACCCCATCAAAGAAATGCAACAACCAACAACGCCAGTAATTGCCCCAAATGAAACCGAGCCCCGCCCATTATTTCGTCCCGCGATGGGGAGGGGAAGGGCTAGAAGCCCACGATCACAACAAGTTCTTGATGTCTACTTTGATGGCCTGCGCAAAGCGATAGAGCATACTCAGCCTGGGGTCTCTTGTGCGGTGGATGAACTGCCACGCGGATTTGCGGGCCGAATTCGCCGGATAGCCCATTTTTCGGCCAAGTTCATCGAGGCTCATGCCAGAGTCCTCGAAAATCTCGGCGACGCGGGCCATCACGTTTGGTGCGGTCTTCTTGACCATGCCCGGAAGTCTATATTGTCATAGACGTTTTGTCAAGTGCGGATTCCGAGTGTGTACCTTTGACCAGCGAAATTAACTCAGCGCAGGTCACCTGTGTGTTAGTGATTGACATTCATCCTAGATGCAATACAATGAGTTCGTATCGTAACTCACGAAAGGATATCACGATGGATGAACAACAAGCGTTGAAAACAGCCGAGCAATTGGCGAAACACCGCGAATTTCTGGATGAAATCCGGGAAAAGCGACTCGCACTCAAACATAAACTTGAAAACCTGACAACAGTGGAGAAATACCACGCCGATGAGGTTCTGCGCCTTGAGGGGCCGCTAGCGACCGTCAATCTGGCGCCCGAAGTGCAGACAGAGACGAGCGATCATGCGGCCCAAAATGGATTTTCTATATCTGAGTCTGCCACCAAACACGAAGCGTGTCGACTCGCCCTAAGAGCAATGGGTCGCCGCAGCAAGACACCGGAAATTGCGGATTGGCTTGTTGCACACGGCTACGGACGGAACCTCCGAACCAAAATTCTTCGCAACGCCTGTTTTACCGCAATGGCAAGGAAGGAAGAGATTTTCGATAAGATCGACGGCAAATGGGGGCTAATCGAAGCCGAGTAGCAAAGTCTCAGCGGCCCCGGGGGGACCGCTGAGACCTCGTGTAGATGTCCCCCCGCAATCGCCGGCTCGGCGGGTGTTTGGTTTCGAGGCCACGCCCGTCGTTCCGGCCCAACGCATGGAGGGCCGAGTCCCATGAGCAACCCGTTAAGGATGCTCGGTGCGATACGTTTATCGCGTGATAAATCCGGCTGACCTCACGGTCAACCAAGTGTCCAGGTCGCGGTCCAACGGGCCGCGATCCTGGGCACCCCTTTTTGGCACGGTGGCCGAGCAGGTTAAAGCGCCCGGTTTATACCCGGTGGCCTGGGCAAGGATAGCTAGCTCCGACGCCCAGCATGGGTTCGATCCCCATCCGTGCCGCTCTGGGGATCGCTGACATTCTATACAAATCGGCTCCCCGCGTCAATTTCTTCATTGACAATCATTGATTGTGTGTCTATAATGACATAGACAAGCATGGGATACAAAACCCCGACAACGGCTGTAACCGCTGCCGGGGCGAACCACAACCGGCTTTCGCTGATTGCAGCCTCAACACCTCAATCATAGCGAAGCCCAAGAAAAAAGGAACCTTCGCTATGGCTATTCGCCTCCCCCGAGAAAAGCAGCTTGCTTGCCTACAGCACTTGGTCGAGGGCAACACGATCCGCAGTACCGAAAGGTTGCTGGGCGTCCACCGGGACACCGTCATGCGCCTCATGGTCCGATTCGGAACCGCCTGTCAAACCATGATGGATCAGCGGATTCGTGGGCTCACGGTGGACAAGATCGAGATTGATGAGACGTGGACATTCTGCGGTCGAAAGAATCGCACCTTGAGCCCGAATGAGAAGCTTGAGCGGTACGATCTGGGTGACCAGTACCTCTGGGTCGCGCTTGAAGCCGACAGCAAATTGGTTATCTCGCACGTCGTCGGGAAGCGCAGCGGCGACAACGCCCGCAGGCTGATTCGAGACTTGTCAGAACGGCTCGTGTTCCCAACTCCCCACGAAGCGGACCTGCACGGCTACCGGCCAATCTGTCAGATTACGACCGACATGTACATCGTCTATCCCGAAGCGATCGACCAGTTTTTCGGACCCTACGTCAAGTACGGGCAGATCAAGAAAGACTACCGCTCGCACGACATGCCCGGCCGCTACACGCCGGCCGAGATAGTGGCCACGCAGCGGAAAGGGATATTCAACATAGAGGGCGACGAATTGTACGGTCTGAGCACGAGCTACGTCGAACGATTCAACCTCACGAACCGGGTTTTGCAAAAGCGATTTACCCGATTGTCGCTCGGCTTTTCCAAGAAACTCGACAACCTGAAAGCGGCTTGCTCGATGTTCATGGGATATTACAATTTCGTTTGGCGGACCCGGCGGCCCGGCAAGAGCGGTCGCTATCGTCCGCCGGCTGCGATGATGGCTGGCGTGACGAGCCGGCTGTGGTCGTTTGAAGATTTGTACGATGAGGCGATGGCGGCGTAGTTTTTCCTTGACGGCAGGTCAAATTAGGACACTACCAGCATGCTCTCTGATTTGCCAACCGGCAGGCCTAGGAGTAGGATGTGCGGGGCGTCTCGCTGAAATCACAGGAGGAATCCGTCATGCGATTGCTGTCGCCAGGCCTAGTGGTTGCGGTACTTCTGTTGGCACCTGCGCCGGCCTCGGCCGAGCACGGACGTAGTATCGCGGGAACGGTCTGGCTCTGGGAAACCGAGACGGGCAAGAAGCTGCAACGCTTCGACGGCCACGAGCGGCAGGTGGTTTGCGTCGACGTTTCGGCAGATGGCCGGCAGGTTCTCTCGGGCAGCCGCGACGGAACGGTCCGGCTGTGGGACGCAAAAACGGGCAAGGAACTTAAGAAGTACGACACGGGTACGACGCGCGTCGGCATCGTCAAATTCACGCCCGATCAGAAGTCCGCGCTGTTGACCACGCCCGACGGGATCATCCATCGATGGAATCTCCGCACAGGCAAGATCGAACATCGTTATCGGCCTAGTCTCGAGATCGACTACAAGTATTACTTCAACGATCATTTGATCGATCTGGCTTTCAGTAAAGACGGAACCCGCTTCACTTGCTGTAGTCGGAAAGACGGCATCGGCACGTGGGACTTGAAACGGGGTGAGCCGATCGGACGAGTCACCCGATGTGAAGTCGCTGAGAGTGTTGATCTGCGCGGCGATTCGCGGCGTTTAGTCATCGCTCGACGCCGCGGCAGCAGCGACGGGCGGCTGGGAGTGGTCGACGTGGCAACCCACGACATTCGCTGGTTCAGCGTCCTACCGATCGCTAAGTACGACGGGGGCAGAAGGGCCCGATACGATCTGATTACGTCGGTGGCCTTCTCACCAAACGGCAAAGTTGTACTTTCGGGCAGCGAGCGGGGCGCCGTGCGCCTCTGGGGGGCAATGAGCGGGAAGCAGCTTCGTCAATTCGACGGGCACGAGGGGCCCGTGACCTGTGTGCAGTTTTCACCGGACGGAAAATTCGGCCTCTCAGGCAGTCGTGATGGAAGGGTGATGCTGTGGGATGTGCTGCAAAAGGCGGCCGTGCGACGCTTCATTGGCAATAACGACGAGGTAACCTGTCTCGCGTTTTCCCATGACGGCAAGCGGTTTGCGTCGGCCGGCGGTCGCACGTCGCCCAGCAAAGCCGTCAAGGCGAAGGCCCCCGAGAAACCTCTCGCGGCGGCGAAACCACGGCGTGCGGTCGATGGACTTGAACAGCCCCTGAACATCGTGGTCGATTCCAAGGATGAAAAAGTCTATTGGTGTACGAAGTCGGGTATCTATCGGGCCAATGTCGATGGATCGCAGATCGAAGAGGTACACATCGGTGTAAAAAGACCAACTGACCTCGTCATCGATGAGCGTGCCCGCCGATTGTTCTGGCTGGAACGCGATAACTTTCCACCCGCGATCCATCATTCACGACTGGACGGTTCCGACCGCAAGTCGATTGACATGAAGGATCGCAAGAAACCGCGTGGAATCATGGCCTTTGCTCTACAGCCCCAAAGCAAGAAAATCTATCTTGTCACGTCGTATTACGACCGGCGAATCCGCCGTTGCAGCTACGACGGGACGCACCTCGAAGATATTGTGTTGGCGGGGCTGGGAAACGTCCGAACGATTGCCGTCGATCCGGTCGAGGGCAAGGTATATTGGACGGATATCCATCTTGGCAAGATCAAACGGGCAAACCTCGACGGCACGAACGTGGAGACGATTCACACCGAAAACCCCCCGGGGCAGTCCTTGCGGAATCTCGTCGTCGATCCAACCTCCCGCAAGGTCTTCTGGCGAACGAGTTCGCATGGCGGCGGGCCAGACGCCATTCGTCGGTCTAATCTCGACGGCTCGAATGTGGTCGACTTGCTGGTCGTGAACCACGGGAAAGGTGGACCCCAGGGAAAAATACACACTTTTCGTGACAAGTCTGCTAGTAATAGCATCTATGTCTTCAGCGTAGACACCCGAAACGGCTGGCTATACTGGACTCCGAGCCGAAGTGACAAAATCATGAGGATTCGCATGGCCGGCAAGTCACGCTGAGCGATGCGATGATTGGAGGCAAATGATGACCCGTTTTCGATTCGCTCTCGGTTTGCTGTTGTTAGTGTCTTGCTTCGCCGCCGCCGCACAGGCCGCGGAGCCAGAGCGCCCCAACTTCGTGATTATCTTCACCGACGATCAGGGTTACGGCGATTTGAGTTGCTTCGGATCGAAGACGATCCGTTCGCCGCGGCTCGACCGGCTGGCCGCCGAGGGCACGCGATTCACCAACTTTTATGCCCAGGTCGTCTGCGGGCCGTCGCGGTCGGCATTGCTAACGGGCCGCTATCCGATTCGCAGCCGCGGTTGGAGCATGCCGGCCAGCGAAATCACCATCGCCGAGCTTTTGAAAACGGCCGGCTACACGACCGGCTGCATCGGCAAGTGGGACGTGTCGAACCGCCGGCCGTTCATCGAGCGGATGCCCAACGCCCAAGGTTTCGACTATTTCTGGGGCACGCTGGGGGCCAACGACGGCGGCGGCGTGCGGTTTCATCACAACAACAAGCCGGACGGCGCGACCCGCGACATGGCCAGCCTCACCAAGACGTACACCGACAAGGGCATTGAGTTTCTCAAAGCCAACAAGGACAAACCGTTCTTTCTCTATTTGGCCCACACGATGGTGCATTCGGTGATCGATGCCTCGCCGCAATTCAAAGGCAAATCGAAAGGCGGGCTGTACAGCGATACGGTCGAGGAGTTGGACTTTCATACCGGCCGCCTGCTCGACGCGATCGACGAACTTGGGCTGCGCGACAATACGATCGTCATCTTCACCAGCGACAACGGCGCCTGGAACAACATGCAGGGGCCCTTGCGCAAGAAACACAACGGGGCGATCGCTTGGGGATCGTCGGGGCCGCTGCGCGAAGGCAAAGGCTCGACCTACGAGGGCGGGCTACGCGTGCCGTGCATCGTCCGCTGGCCGGGCCACGTGCCGGCGGGACGCACGAGCGACGCCATCTTTGCTACGATTGATTTCATGCCGACTTTCGCCCATCTGGCCGGTTACAAGCTGCCCAAGGATCGCATCATCGACGGAGTCGATCAGACCGACTTGCTGTTGGGAAAGAGCAAAGACGGCGCCCGCGATCATTACTATTACTTCTGCCGCAACGAAATGCACGCCGTGCGCAAGGGCAAATGGAAACTGCGGCTGCCGGGGCTGAAGAGCCACTATGGCTACGTCAAAGACAAGGGGTCCGGAAAGATCGAACTTTACGACCTGACGGCCGATATCGGCGAGAAGAAGAACCTCGCCAAGGACCAGCCGGAGGTCGTCGCTGAGTTGCTCGGTTTGGCCAAGGCTTTCAAGCCGCCCAAGGAATTGGGCGATCCGGGGATTCGGGCAAAGCCGCAAGCGGAGAAATGAGGCCGGCAGCGGCTGAGCGTCTGCTATAATGGGCGATTTGACCCTGGCGTGGATTTTCCTCCCGCTGGACCAACTCGCTGCGACCGCAGGACGACAATGACGCCTTGCCGAACTCTCACGCTGCTTTGTTTAATCGCCGCGCTGCAATGCCCGACGGCTGCCGCCGCCACGGGCGATTGGCCGCAATTTCGTGGGCCGAGGGCTTCGGGAATCGGCGAAGGGCGCGCGACGCCGGCGATGTGGAACACCGAGACGGGCAAGAACATCCGCTGGAAAACGCCGATTCCGGGGCTCGGTCATGCCTGCCCGGTTGTTAGCGGAGAGCGCGTTTTCATCGTCACCGCCACGAGCAACAACGATGACCCAGAACTGCGGCCCGGGCTTTACGGTGACATCAAGTCGGTCGAGGGCGAAACCGAACACGCCTGGCAGGTTTATTGCCTGTCGAGAAACACAGGCGAGGTTCTCTGGCGGCGGACGATCCATCGGGGGCAGCCCACAATCAAACGCCACACCAAGGCGTCGCACGCCAACTCGACGCCGGCCACCGACGGGTCGCACCTAGTCGTTTTCCTTGGCTCCGAGGGTCTGTACTGTTACGACCTGTGTGGCAATCTGTTGTGGAAGCGCGACCTGGGCCGGCTCGACTCGGGCTATTACCGCGCGCCGGCGGCGCAGTGGGGCTTCGGTTCCTCGCCGATCATCTACGGCGACCGTGTGTTTGTGCAGTGCGACGTGCAGAAAAACTCGTTCATCGCCGCCTTCGATATTCATAGCGGCCGGCTGATCTGGCGGACCGCACGCGACGATGTGCCGAGTTGGGGCACGCCGACGATTCACGAAGGGCCGGCTGGTGCGCAGTTGATCGTCAACGGCTATCGGCACGCCGGCGGGTATGATCCGCAGACGGGCCAGGAGATTTGGCGGCTCGGCCGCGGCGGCGACATCCCGGTGCCGACGCCGATTGTGGCCCACGATTTGATTTTCCTCAGCAGCGCCCACGGTTCAAACCGGCCGCTCTGCGCCGTGCGACTCGATGCGACCGGTGACATCACGCCGCCGGGCAACGCGACCTCGAGCGAGCATCTTGCCTGGCACAAGCGACGCGACGGGATTTACATGCAGACGCCGCTGGCCCTTGGCGATCATCTGTATGCCTGCCGCGGCAACGGCGTGCTGTCGTGTTACGTGGCCAAGACGGGAAAACTGCTCTATCGCGAGCGGCTGGGCGGCAGCAGCTTCACCGCATCGCCCGTCGCCTCCGGCGGCAAGCTGTACTTCACCAGCGAACTCGGCCGAGTCTACGTCGTCCAAGCCGGCCCGACGTACAAGTTGCTGGCGATCAACTCCATGAACGACATCTGCATGGCGACCCCCGCGATCTCCGACGGACTGCTGATCGTGCGCACGAAGCGCCACGTTTACGCGATTGGCGAGCCGGCGGCCGAGGTTGTAGGGTCGCGGGAACGATTCGCGGGAAGAATCTGTTTCATGCGCCGGCGCTGTGGCGTTTTTCGACCGCTTGTGAGGAAACTACTCGACGGGCTTCGCGTGCGGCGTTGAACATCGAACCGTCCAAAATCGAACGGCTCGATCGCTAACGGCTGTTCGCTAACAGCTAACCGCTTTGTCGTCGTCGGAGACGCCTCCTACATGGCTAGCGGCGGACTTGATGGAAGACGTACACGCCTTTTTTGTTCGAGGTGATGATGTCTAGCAGGCCGTCGCCGTTGAGATCGGCCACCTCGAATTGGGTGCCGATGCCGCTGTCGGTGTCGATGAGGTGCCGCTTCCAACTGGGGCGGCCGTCTTTGCGAGACATCTCGTACCAATACAGCACGGCCGGCTCTTTGCCGCCCGGGTCGTTGCCGCCGTGGGCATACCAGCGTTTGCCGGTCACGAAGTCGGGCAATCCGTCGCCGTTGATGTCGGCCAGCCAGAGGGCGTGGGTCTGCGAAAAGCTCTTGTCGATCAGGTGGGTTTTCCACTTGCCGTCCTTCAGTTGCTCGTGCCACCAGATGCCGTGGGCGTGGGCGCTGCTGCTGAGCACGTCGGCGTCGCCGTCGCCGTCGAAGTCGTAAATCCGCATGTCGGCGGCGGCCTGACCGAGCGGAGCCGCGTGAAATTTCCATTCCCCTTTGGCGCCCTTGGCCGGCGATTCCCACCAGCCCTGCGGAATGACGACGTCGTTGCGCCCGTCGCCGTTGATATCGCCGACGCCCAGCCCGTGTGAATAACGGGTCGTATTGGGCGCCGCCTTGACGGAGATCGGCCGGATTTTCCACAAGGCCGCGGCATTTTTCGATCGCGAAATGATCGCCATTCGCCGGTTCGGTCCGTCGCTGTTGGCTGGGTCGGGCGAAAAAGCACACACCAGTTCTCGCCGTCCATCGCCGTCGATGTCGATTAGTTGGGGGCTCTCGGTGTTGGTGACCGTCGTGATCACGTGCGGCTTCCACGAACCACCCGAGGTGCCGGGATTCTCAAACCACAGCGTCCTCTTACCCGGCCACTCGACCGCCAGCAAGTCGGGCCATTTATCTCCGTTGATGTCCTCGGCCCAGTTATTAAAGGCGTTGGAGTAACCCTTGGGTTGAAACTCCCGAGGCTTTTCGAGGATCGAGTGCATCTTCCACGAAGGCGCCTCGTACCACACACTGCCGGCGGCCACATCGAGCTTGCCGTCGCGGTTGAAGTCGGCCACCGCCACGCCCTCGCTACGAAACTTGGCGTCGAGTTGGGTTTTCTTAAAGCTGATCTCGCCGCTGGCCTTGCCGCCGGTCGAAGAGGGAAACGCGGGTTGAGCGGCGAAGCTCTTCGAGACGCCAACACAAAGAACCACGGCAGACAGCACACCAATTTTCAATTTACAATTTTCAATTTTCAATTTCCAATTCCCCCGTTACGGGCGCGACCACTGGTCGCGGCTTTACAAAACCAGGGCGTAGTTACGCGTGATGCTAGCGGCCTTTGTCGTCGACCCCTTTTTCCTCGAATCTCGGGGCGTCTTCAAAATCGGGCTCCACGCCAGCGGGAAACGCTCTGCCTGCCGGTCCAAAGTCCGCAGGACCCGCCCGGCCGTAAAGAACGGCCGCCGGCAGCATCAACCACGTCGCCCCGCCGATCGGCAGACTCTGCCGGCTGGTCAATTCGATGCCCGCGGCCGTTTTTCTGACCGACATCACGCCGGGCGTGAGGTGCTTGGAAATCGTCGTGGCCGACGGCAGCATCGAAATATCGACGTCGATCCCTTCACGCTGCAACTGACTGGCGCCCAGTTGGGCCAGAATCTGCACGACGGGATACGCCAGCTTGAACATTTCCTTCGTGTCCTGGTAGGTCACCAACACCGGCCCGTCGCCACTGAACATCTGGGCCACCTTGGGCGAGCTGGCGAGCGACTTGAAGTCGGCCCCGCGCGACAGATACGCCTTGATGTGCGAGGGAAACAGCGAGATGATGAACTCCTTATCGGTCACACACCAAGCCGGCGCGACCGGCGAAAACTCGCCGACGAAGTTGACGAAATAAATCTTCTGCTTGTTGAACTCGAAGTGTTTGATCGTCACGTGCCGGGCAATACGTTCGCCTACTCTATTTGGAGCAAATCGGGCAATTCGCCCCTTGGCCTGAGCCTGAACAAACGCCTCGAACTTCTCCAGTGTCTTAGCCAGCTTGTCCGCGTCGCGCACGCTGCCCACCGCGGTCAATCCGGTGGCGATCAGCCCTCCCTCGCCCGGCGAGTTATAGATTCGCCAGGTATCGCCGAGGGCCTTGAACAGATCCTCGGAGAAGTTGATGCCCATTACTTCCTGCTGCTGGTCAACTTCCCGATCGATACTTTCCAGCATCCGCTCGTCGATGCTGCCGATGATTCCACGGATGACGTGAAAAATCTTGTCTGGATCAGCCCGCACGGCCGCGGCGAAGGTGGCGTCGGCCGGGATGACGCTCAGATCCTTGGCCGAAAGCGGTTTGCCGGCAGCCAGCGCGAGCAGCCCCTTGGGCTCGCCGTCGATCGCCAGCAGGCTGCGAGTCACGACGGCCGTTTTGTCGAAGCCCGTCAAACTGGCGTAATACTTGACGTTGTCCAGACCCAGGGCCGTCAGCGTTGCCTTGAAATTCGGACCGGGCGCATCCGCAGGGGGTGCGAAGGCCAGCGCCGCGGTCGTCACCGCCTTGACGTTGACATACATGAAATTTGACGGCCGCTCGACCGTGAGCTTCTTGCGCACGTCGGTCAACCACTGCGGGGCCTTCGTCTTGCCGCGCTTGAGAATACCCGCCGCCGAGCCTTCGCCGACGCCCAGAATCAGATAGTGGCCGGCGAAACCCCACAACATCCGCGGCATGCCCTCGGGCATGGGGAATTCCCTCCAGGTTCGGCCGCCAACCTCGACCTCCTTGACCGCATCGCCCAGCGCCGTCTCGAGCCGGCTCACCGAAGTCATCAGTGCCTTCGTCTGCTCGTCGCTGCCGACGTTGACGATGATTCCGCCGCCGACTTCAGGGCCGGACGCGCCCAGCCCAACCTTGCCGACGAACGCCGCGCCGGGCCGGGTGAGGATCGTTTTGACGATCTTCGTCGCCTCCTCGACGATCACCTTTTGTTCTTCCGGTCCGGGGGCCTGGCTGACCATCGCCGCAGTGAGCGCCAGTTGCAGCTTGCTAATCATCTGCCGCACTTCGGGCTCGGCCAGCAGTTTCTCGGTGTGGTTGGTGCTGGCGGCATTGGGCTCGGCCGTGCCGGCCCAAGTCAAGTACCACAGGCACTCGTCCGGCGCCACCTTCGACAGCAGCGGATCTTCGGCGGTCGGCGGCATGCCCAACGGTAACGCCTGGCCGCCCAGCCCCAAGCCGCCGAGCCCCATGGCCATCACCATTACCAATTCCATCGGTCCCGGAAAAAACATGGCTCATCTCTCCCCAATGATAAAGAAGTGCGGGTTTCTAAATGATACGGTCGTCGCGATACCTAGGGGCGGCGCGTGGCGCCCGCAGCATAACACTTTCACCAGCCGGAGTGCAACATATCGGACAGGGTGGGTAGTGTCCTAACAGTGTGTTGCTGGATTTAGTACGGTCCGAAACAGCTCCCCGAAACTCCAGGTGTGATTGGTCAGCCCGGCCATTGTAGCAGCCGTCGGCCGTTTCTTCCCGCTCTTTCCCGTCCGGCAGGTCGGACGCTGGCCGGACGAGCAATGGGATATAATCCGGCAAGCGGCTGCTAAATCAGGCAAATCCGTTGCCGCATGGGCAAGGGAGATTCTGCTAGAGGCCGCAAAACGCCGAAGCTAGTAGACGGGGGCCGTCGGCCCCATTATGATATTTCAGTGCGCGGGAACCACCACACGACAAGACTCCTTTCGTTAAGGCGTTGACAATGGCAAGTTTTGTGGTACTATAGCGCGCAGAACGACCGTGGCCGCGTGCTGCGGTTTTTTGAGTGGACCTGTCCGTATTGAAACGGCCGCTGGAGTTTATAAGGCACCGGCGCCACCTGGCAGGCCCGAGGCGAAGCGGAGGATACGAAAATAGCCGCAGTGGGAATCGAACCCACAACCCGAAGCTTGGAAGGCAACCGCTCTATCCGTTGAGCTATACGGCCGATTTCGATCCTTCAAACGACAAAGACCCCGGACGAAGCTAGTTCCTTCGTTCGGGGTCGTTTTGATTTCATAAGCACTTCCGTTCTGCGATGGTTCATTCCGTGTTTCTAGCCTACATCCACGGTCCTTAGTTCTCGACGTAGTCGAGGCGTCGCCATATATGAGGTTTTCAATTTCTCGTCGACGGAAATCTTTCCGGTTGTAAGCAGGCGGTCCATGTCTAGGCCGTGATCCGTAGCTTTCGTATTCATTTTGCGGCGCGACCACCCTAGTTTGGGAAGGTCGGTTCCTAGCTGCTCCGCGAGGCGTTCAGCGACGATTCCTTCCCCGTTAGCTTCGCCGACGCACCGCAAAAGTTTCCGTTGCCGCTCATCTAGGACTTTCCAGAAATCGACGAAACCACCTGATTTACCCGCGTTTTTCTCTGTTTTAGATGCCATTGCTGGCGGAGTGCTTGCCGGCTTCGATGACTGCTGGCGAAGCATCGCGATTAGGTCCGCTGCCTCGCGTGCGGTGTCGCATGACACGGTAATGTCGCCGGATGTGATCGTAAATGCCATGGGGATTGCCTCTCAATGGGTTCGCGAGAATTCCTCATCTGTCTGCCATTCCAGGAAAGCGCCGAGCGATGTCAACCCATCCCATCGCATTTCGTCTCCATGGAGTGATGCCACCGAGATTCAGGCTGTCATCGCACAAAAACGGCCCGAATATGGGCCGTGAGTGAAGAGATTACTGCCTCCTTAAGGAAAATTACCTCTTGACAATGGCCGAAACAAGACGATAATTGATGTGAATAAGACGACTCCCCGGTCTTCGGATCGGTTCGGCCGGCCTATACGACCGGCCCTTTTTATGCGCGTGGAGTGGACCGATGGCCGCATTGAAGCGCTCTGTTGTCTACATTGACGGGTTTAACCTCTACTACGGTGCCCTCAAGGGCGGGCCGCACAAATGGCTCGACCTTGAGCGTTATTTTGAGCGGCTTCGGCCCAATGACGACATCCAGGTCATTCGGTACTTTACCGCCGCGGCGATAGGTAGTGCCGGGACGAGGCAGCAAGTGTATCTGAGAGCACTTGAGACGCTTCCGCTTGTTGATGTAGTGCTGGGAAAATTCAAGAACCGTCGGGTTACATGCCGGCTAGGCGCGTGTGAGCACTCTGGCAGCCGGGTGTTTTCAACGAGGGAGGAGAAGCGAACTGACGTTAATATCGCCGTACAGATTCTGGATGACGCCTACCAGGATTTGTGCGACCGAATAATCATCGTTAGTGGAGATTCCGACCTTATCCCATCCATCAACTTAGTAAAGCGTCGCTTTTCCCAGAAGGAGATTATCGTCTATGTGCCAGCGCGTGACGCAACCAGGGGGGCTGCTGTAGAAATTCGTGCGGCTGCCGACAAGCATCGCCTGCTGCCGCTCAATCTGCTTGAGCACGCACAGCTTCCTGCCAGAGTTCCTAACGGCACGGGTGGGCATTTAGAGAAGCCGGTGGAATGGTGAAACCGTGCCCTTCCCCTCCCCCGCCCCGGACAGGATAATGGGGATATGGACGATGAATCTCACAAACGCCGCTGGTATCAGTTCAGCTTGTTGACGCTGCTGCTGGTGATGACGGTCTCGACCGTGGCATTTGGCGGCTGGGTTCAATACAGGCGGCAACGGGCACGGGAGAATCGTAACAGGATGGCGAGGGTCGAAGAAGTGGTGGCTGAGTTTGAGGAATTTGTGCTTTTTGAAGAAGTACGACCTCAAACGTGGCTGGAGAAGCAGTTTGACGATCCGGGCGATGCTGACGATCCCGCTGGTGGGTTGAAGGTCGTGGGCGTGGACTTCGAAAAGGGTCTCCGGGGCCGCCCCACCTTCGCGGCCCAGTCCGGCGGGGCTAGCTTTTCAGGTGTTATCTCACCGAGGACTGAGGTCACCTCAGGTGTTATCTCACCGAGGACTGCGGTCACCTCAGGTGTTATCTCACCGAGGATTGAGGTCACCGACGCCGAATTGCAGCGTCTGAAGGTGCTGACCAATATCGAGGAACTGCTCCTCGGCTACGACTATCATCTCGGCAGCCAAGTCACCGACGCTGGGTTGGTGCATTTGAAGGAACTGAAAAACCTCCAAGTGTTGGAACTCGGCGGCGCCAGCATCACCGGCGCAGGACTGGAGCATCTGAAAGGACTGAAGAATCTTGAAGCCCTAGGCCTCTCTGGCACCAAGGTCACTGACGCGGGGCTGGAACACCTCACCATGCTGACACGTCTCGTTGAGATTGACCTCAATGGCACGAACGTCACGGACGCTGGACTGGAACACTTGAAAAGACTTAAGAGTCTTGTACGCCTTGACCTTAATGACACGAACGTCACCGACGCCGGACTGAAACATTTGAAAGAACTCGCCAAGCTCGAAGGCCTGTACCTCGATCGCACGAACGTCACCGATGCCGGGCTGAAGCATTTGAAAGGACTGGCCAAGCTCGAAGACCTGCACCTCAATGGTACGGACGTCACCGATGCTGGACTGAAGCATTTGAAAGGACTGGCCAAGCTCGAATGCCTGTACCTGATGAAAACCAAAGTCACCGACGCTGGCCTGGAGCACCTGAAGGGGCTGAAGAATCTTCAGTTCTTGGACCTCTCCGACACCGAGGTCACCGACGAGGGACTTAAGCATGTTAAGGGGTCGATGAACCTTCATTCTCTGCACCTGTGCGGCACCAAGGTCACCGATGCTGGGCTTGGACACTTAAGCGGGCTGAAGAATCTTCGAATCCTTTACCTCCCCGGTAACATCACAGTCACCCAAGCAGGCGTCGAGAAACTCGGGCAGGCATTGCCGAACTGCGAAATTCTCTATTGACCGCTGCCGTCGACTTTCGCTCCACGCGATGCCGAGTTATTTTTCTTTCAAAGTGAACCATTACCGAATTCTCGGATTCAAGCTGACCCACGACCAATTACCGAATCCCGCTTGAGCCGGACGAGTCGTGGATTCTTGTCGTGCATGTCCATGCCCCATAAAGATACGAAACCCGAGAAACGTCCGCTTGGCGCCGATCGCCCGTTTCCATGGCGGTGTCGGCACTGTGGCGAAGCCCGAGTCGTCATGTCGACGACAGACTATCCGGCCGAGGTTCGTCACGACGGTCGCTTGCATACGTTCACGATTTCCGACCTTGAACTTCCGATCTGTCAGGCGTGCGGCGAGAAGGTATTTACGGAAAAGGTCGATCAGCACGTTCGCAAGGCCCTACGTTCGCACCTGAATCTGCTTTCGCCCGGCCAAATTCGAGACGCGCTGCGGCGCGTGAATCTGTCGCAGAAGGAGCTGTCACAACGCCTGGGCATTGCCGAGGCGACACTCTCTCGCTGGCTGAACGAGTGCCAAATCCAATCCCGATCGATGGATAATCTGCTGCGCGTGTTTTTCGCCCTACCGTCGGTGCGAACGGCCCTTCCCGGCGAATCACAGGACGCGGAACTCGGCATGTCGGACGTTGGTGGCCCAACTTCTTGTTAATCACCGTCCATTCCTGCGGATATCCTTGTGGGCAGCGGCAGCTTCTGCCGCCGCCGCGGGTTGCTCTTTCACAAGCGGCTCTTTTACAAGGAGATCGTCATGGAACTTTGGACTACCTATCTGGTGTACTTGGCGATCAGCATCGGGCTGACCGTGTGGGTCGGGCGAACTTTGCACTCGCGGGGGCGGGTGTTCATTGTCGATGCGGCCGA
>JADFKK010000017.1 GCA_022564995.1 Planctomycetota bacterium
CTGCCCATGCGGCCAAAGTTGGTGTCGAGAAGTTTCTCGGCCAATTCGGGCGCATCGGCAATACGGATGAAGGCCACCGTTTCGATCGGCAGCAGCTTGGTGGCCGGCGGACGCTCGGCGTGGGTGAATGCCGCGGTCGTTAAAATGACCGAGGCGGACAACAGCACCGCGAGCGGGCGATAAAGCGAACGCGTGGATTTTCGTAACACGGTCTGACTCCTTGGATTGCGATGGCGAGACGGGTGGCTGGTTTTCAGCCAACTCCCCAGCTTCTACCCCAACCGCGTCCGGCCGGTTTCAGGGGCACGCCATCGCAATTATGGCCGCGGGGCGGCCCGCGGCTCAAGGGTTGGACGAATTCGACGGGAAAGAGTTCCGCCGGTGGTCTGTGGATTCTTGCGATCTTGGCGGTGGGGTCTTACACTGGGGGACAACGTGAGAGTTGGCGGGCGCGACCAACGGTCGCGGCTTTATGCATCTAATCAAGTTAGGGCCCGACATGATATTGCGACGAATCGCCTGTTTGTTGCTGATTTGTTTCCTGCTGCCCGCGGCTGATGCACTGGGGGCGAACGAGAAACCCTCCAAGCAGCCCAATATTCTGTTTATCTTTGCCGACGATCAGTGTTTCAGCACGATTCGCTCGCTGGGCAATGACGAGATCGAGACGCCGAATATCGACCGGCTGGTCAAGCAGGGCACGACCTTCACGCACGCTTACAACCAAGGCTCCTGGAGCGGGGCCGTCTGTGTGGCCAGCCGCACGATGCTCAACACGGGCCGTTTCATCTGGCACGCCAATCGAGTTTATGGCAGCACGGAAAAAGAACGCGTGGCTGGGCGGTTTTGGTCGGAGTATATGAAAAAGGCCGGATACGAAACCTACATGACCGGCAAGTGGCACGTGCGGGCCAACGCCGCGGCGGCCTTCGACCACACCGTGCATATTCGCCCCGGGATGCCGAACCAAACCAAGCAAGGTTACAACCGACCGATCGATGGAAAGCCGGATGTCTGGTCACCGTGGGACGAAAAGTTCGGCGGCTATTGGAAAGGCGGCAAGCACTGGAGCGAGGTGCTGGGTGACGACGCCGAGACATTTCTCAAGCACGCCGGCAAAAGCGATAAGCCGTTTTTCATGTATCTGGCGTTCAATTCCCCGCACGATCCGCGGCAATCGCCCAAGAAGTTTGTCGATAAATATCCGCTCGACAAAGTCCGCGTGCCGAAAAATTACCTGCCGCTCTATCCATACAAAGACGCCATCGGTTGCGGCAAGAATCTGCGAGATGAACGCCTGGCTCCTTTTCCGCGAACCCGGCGCGCCGTGAAGGTCAACCGGCAGGAATACTATGCGATCATTACGCACATGGACGTGCAGATCGGGCGAATCCTCGACGCGCTCGAAGCCTCCGGCAAAGCCGATAACACTTACATCTTCTTCACCGCCGATCACGGGCTGGCCGTGGGGCAGCACGGTTTGATGGGCAAACAGAATCTGTACGATCACAGCGTGCGGGTGCCGTTTATCGCCGTCGGGCCGGGCATCGCCAAGGGCGCCAAGAACGACGCCTGGATTTACCTGCAAGATGTGATGCCGACCACGCTCCAGTTGGCCGGTGTGGAGAAACCCAGGCACGTCGAGTTCAATAGCCTGCTGCCATTGCTGCGGGGCGAAACGAAGAAGTCGTCTTACGACGCGATTTACGGAGCCTACCTGGCCGTGCAGCGATCGGTGACCGAGGGCGATTACAAGTTGATTCTGTACCCGAAAATCAAACGCGCCCGGCTATACAACCTCAAGAACGACCCGCTGGAGATGAAGGATCTGGCCGCCAGCACCGAATCGAAGCCGATCATCAAGCGTTTGTTCGCCCGATTCTTGGAATTGCAAAAAGAGACGGGCGATGGGCTGGACATTAAGAGTGTCTTTTCGGATCTGTAGGAGGCGTCTGGGACGGCGATGGCAACGCAGGCGCGACCAACGGTCGCGGCTTTATGGAATCAATATGAAATCAATGGAGGGACCATTTCGTGAGCGACAAGCCATTCAACGTAGCAATCATTGGCCTCGGTTTTGGGGCGGAGTTTATTCCGATCTATCAGGCTCACCCGCTGGGTAACATCGGGGCGATCTGCCGGCGGAACGAGGAAGAGCTGAACAAGGTCGGCGAGGCTTTCGGCATCGAGAAGCGTTACACCAGCTACGACGACGTGCTGGCCGACCCGGACATCGATTTCGTTCATATCAACTCGCCGATTTCCGACCATGCCCCGCATTCAATCGCCGCATTGAAGGCCGGCAAGCATGTCATGTGTACCGTGCCGATGGCGACCACGATTGAAGAGTGCGAGGAAATCGTCAACCTGGTCAAAGAGACCGGCCTGAAATACATGATGGCCGAGACGGTTGTTTACAGCCGCGAGTTTCTGTTCATCAAGGAGATGGTCGACCGGGGCGATTTGGGAAAGATTCAACACATGTCCGCCTCGCACCCGCAAGACATGCAGGGCTGGCCGGAGTATTGGGAGCGGATGATCCCCATGCACTACGCCACCCACGTCGTCAGCCCGGTGCTGGGGCTGGTCGACGGGCGGGCCGAATACGTGAGCTGTTTCGGCTCGGGCACGATCAACGAGCGGCTGGCCGAAAAGTCGGGCAATGCCTTCGCGGTCGAATCGTGCCACATCAAAATTCAGGACTCCGACATCACGGCACACGTCTGGCGCTGCCTGTTCGACACGGCCCGGCAGTATCGCGAGTCGTTCGACGTCTACGGCACGAAGAAGAGTTTCGAGTGGACGCTGATCGAAAACGAGCCGCACGTGATCCACACGGCCAAGAAACCCGAGGCGGAAATTCCCGAGAAGGTGACCGTGCCGGATTATGCCCATCTGCTGCCCGCGGAGATTCAAAAATTCACCCAGAGCATCGAAGACTCCGATCATCTGTCGTTCGTGCAAGGTGGCGGACACGGCGGTTCGCATCCGCACATGGTCAACGAGTTCTTAAGCGCCCTGGCGGAAGATCGTGACCCCTGGCCCAACGCCGCTCAAAGCGCCAACTGGACCTGCGTCGGGATCTGCGCCCACCAGTCGGCGGTCGAAGGTGGCAAGATCGTCGAGCTGCCGGCCTTTACGCGGTAGCTGTATTCCATCCTTTGGACGTACATTGCAAAAGCGGTCGTTGCGCAGGAACAAGTGGCGTAGCTTCACGAAAGCGGAAATCCGAAGCACGAAATCCGAAACAAATTCAAAGCACGAATGTAAGAAACTCTTGAATTTCGGTTCTTCAGGACTTTTAGTGGCTTGTTTCAGACGATTGGGATGGCGGGGCTCATCGTTCGTCACACCGAACTGGTTCGTGTGAATAGAGAAGAGGAACCCGTACTGTCTGCGGCGGAGCCGATGAAACGACCCATTAAAATCTCTGAAGAACCCGAATTTCTAACATTTTCGTCATTTGAGATTCGGATTTTTGATTTGTTTCGGATTTCGTGTTTCGGATTTGAACGGCAAAATTGCGCGACTCATTTCTGCGCGGGCCCACGGCATCCTGTGCTTGCGCCAAATGTAACGCCTATGCGGGTTGTATTTGTTCGCGGTTCATCCGTCGCGAATTCCATCGAAACGACCAAGACTGCATAACGTAAGTTTTGACTGACAATCATCGGCCCAGCGCGACCGGGCCGTTCATCTCCACGACATCACGCGCCGCGGACCGCCGCCACTCATGGAAAACACAACCCTGCTGACGATCGGTGTGCTGGTCGGCGCCGTCGAACTGGGTATCGGCATTCTGGTCGGGATGAGGATCGCTCGCCGCCAGACGCCCGAGGCGCAGTTGGCCGAATCGCAGCTCCAGCAGGCTCGCGACATCGTCGGCGGGCTGGGGGAATTGGCCGATACGATTGGCAGCGACGTGGCCCGTTACCGAGCGCGCATGGAACGGGTGTCGAACGAATTGGTGCGCGGACAGAAGGGCCGTCACCCCGCGCCGCCAGAGGTCGTGCAGCAACTGGTCGAACAGCTTACTCTGGCGATGGACCGCTTGCAGCAGCGACTGACTTCGACCGAGGACCGACTCAAACAGCAAACCAGCCAGATCGACGCATACCTGAGCGAAGCGCGAACCGATCCGCTTACCGGGTTGTCGAATCGGCGGGCGTTCGACGAGGAGCTAACCAAGCGGCTCGCCCAATGGAAGCGCGGCGGCACGCCCGTATCGCTGGTGATCGTCGACGTCGACCGCTTCAAGGAATTCAACGACCGGCACGGTCACGTGGTCGGCGACGCGGTGCTCAAGCAGGTTGCCGGCGTGCTCAAGGGGCGCACCCGCGCGATGGATCTGGTGTCTCGGATCGGGGGCGAAGAATTTGCCTTCGTTCTGCCCGGCACCTCGCTGGACGAGGCCCGTCAGGCGACCGAGAGCATCCGCCTGGCAGTGGCTCGCGGCGAATATCGATACGAAGGCCGCGAGTTGAACGTGACGATCAGCGCGGGCGTTGCCGCGGCGCAAGCAGACGAGTCGCCCACGTCGTTGCTGGAGCGGTCCGACGCGGCGCTGTACGCCTCGAAAGCGGCCGGACGCGATTGCGCCCACTATCACGACGGCCAAAACTGCTGGCCGGTCATCGCGGCGGGCGAGGATGATCTGGCCGACCCCGAATTGCTCGACGCCTGCGACGATTTACGCATGGCCGTGGCCCACGTCGGCAGCGATGAGAAAGTGGTGGGCACCGACACACACTGACGCCTTCTGGCGAGCGGCGGCCGTGAGGCCGACGGTGACCCACCGATCTGGCCGGGCGCTTGCAATTCGAGTCCCGGCGGTTCACAATGACGGGCGTTGGCAATATTGCTTGGCCGGCGCGACCAACGGTCGCGGCTTTATGAACACTAACACGGGAGACTTTCCGATGATGCGAACGACTGATCTGTTGCGTGCGACGACGTTGCTGTTGGCCCTTGGGGCGGTGGCGATCGCGGCGCCCAAGAAAGGAGCCAAGGACGCCGACTTCGCCATCCAGGGCGAATACACCGGCACCCTAAAAGGCGACGAGGGCGACTTTAAGTTGGGCGTGCAAGTTATCGCCCTGGGCGACGGCAAGTTTCGCGGCGTCGGACACCCCGGCGGGCTGCCCGGTGATGGCTTTGACAAATCAAAAGACAAGGAACAGGTCGAGGCCGAAAAGAACGACGACGGGTCCGTTACGTTCAAGGGCGAGCACGGCTCCGGCACCGCCAAAGATGGCGTGATGAAAATTGTCGATAACGACGGCAATCACATCGGCGACCTGAAGCGCGTGATCCGCAAGAGCAGCACGCTCGGCAAGAAACCGCCCCAAGGCGCGACCGTGTTGTTCGACGGTAAAAATGCCGACAATTTCAAGCCCGGCAAGATCACCAAAGACGGGTTGCTCGAACAAGGTGCTAATAGTAAGCAGCGTTTCGGCAGCCACACGCTGCACATCGAATTCCGCTTGCCCTATCAACCCAAGGCCCGCGGCCAAGGTCGCGGCAATAGCGGCTGCTATCTGCAAGGCCGTTACGAAGTGCAGATGCTCGATTCGTTCGGTCTGGCCGGCAAGCACAATGAGTGTGGCGGTATCTACACGATCAAGGAACCTTCGGTCAACATGTGTTACCCGCCGATGTCGTGGCAGACCTACGACATCGAGTTCACCGAGGCCGTGTTCAAAGACGGCAAGAAGGTCAAGGATGCCCGCATCACGGTGCTGCATAACGGCGTGAAGATTCACGACAACGTCGCGCTGACCCACCGGACCACCGGTTCGCCTTTGGCCGAGGGTTCCGGACCAGGATTCTTGCACCTGCAAAACCACGGCAACCCGGTGCGATATCGGAACATTTGGGTCGTCGAGAAGAAGTGAAAACGACCAATGACCAATGGCTGATAACCAATATCAATGAGTAAGCATGCCATGAGCCACATCAAACCGCTTGCCGGCTTAGCCGCGCTGCTGTTGATCCTCATCATTGCGAACCGTGCTAATTGCGCCGAAAAACCCGCCACTTTCCGTCCTCTGTTCGACGGCAAAACCCTCAAGGGCTGGCACGCCCTGGGGGGCGGAACTTGGACGGTCGAAGACGGCCTGCTCGTCGGACGCCACCAGACCAGCGAACCTCGCCACGGGCATTTGTTCACCGACGAAGAGTACGCCGACTTCACCATTCGGTTGAAGTTCAAAGATATAGCCGGCAACAGCGGGCTGTATTTTCGTACGGAAAAGATCAAGGGCAACGTCGGCATCCGTGGTTTTCAGGCCGAAATCGACGCCCGTAACGATATCGGTGGGTTGTACGAAACTTATGGCCGCGCTTGGGTCGTCAAGCCAAAAGCGGCCGACGTGAAGAAGTATTTCAAGCCCGACGCCTGGAACGAGATGATCGTCACGGCCCGCGGACGTAGCGTCACGGTCCACATCAACGGCACGAAGACCGCCGAACTGAAGAACGACAAAGGCCGATTACAGGGCTTCATCGCCCTGCAGCTTCACGGCGGCCAGAAAATGGAAGTTTACTTCAAAGACATCGAGATCAAGGGCGATCCGATCAAGGAATAGCGCCCGCATGAAATCAAGGAGGAAGATACGAGCCGAACCTTCCTCTTCTTTGCGTCCTTCCTGACCTTCTGTTCCGAAACCTCTTGTTAACGGAAGTGAAAGTTTCCTCACTCGGTTGAGAATCGAACAGAAGACCGCAAGGGGCGCGAAGGACGAGTCTGATGTCTGCCGTGTATTGAGACGTGGAGATGTAGTATGTCTGCTGACTTGCCAGGCGAGTTGGACGCGTTTCGGCAATTCATCGCCGAGCAAGTTCATCGGGGACACAGCGATCTATCGCCTGAACAATGTCTTCAATTGTGGCGGGCCGAACATCCGTCCGTCGAGGAGTTAAACGAAAGCACGGCCGTACTCACACAAGCGATTAAGGAAATGAAGACCGGAGATCGCGGTACGCCGGTTCGTGACGCGATCGATGAGCTTCGCCGAAAACATGGTCTCACGCGGAGTTAGAAATGAAAAACCTGTCGAAAGTCGGTCTAGCTGTTTTTCTGTTGTCGGCTTCCGTTTCCGCAGCCGCCGAGCCCATCGACCTCGCCGCGCGCCGGGAGTTGTTCGTCGACCACTACCTGATCGACAAGCTCGACGGCGCACGGCTGCAATTGCACCGGCCCGTGCGACGCAACATTGCGTTGAAGCTCGACCAACCTTGGGAAGGCGTTTACTGCGGGTACTTCACGGTCATCCGCGACGACACAATCCCCTCGGGCAAGAAGTTCCGTATGTATTACCGCGGACTGCCGGCCAACAAAAAAGGCGAGGCCGATCACAGCCGCGGCGAGGTGACCTGCGTGGCAGAAAGCGCCGACGGAATCACATTCACGCGGCCGAAGCTGGGGCTGTATGAATCGGGTGGATCGAAGGATAACAACATCATTCTCGCCGGCAGCCCGGCCTGTCATAATTTCAGCCCGTTTCTCGATTCCCGGCCCGGCGTGTCGACCGCTGAGCGTTACAAGGCGGTTGGGGGAAATCGCCGCACCGGCTTGCTGCCGTTTGTTTCGGCCGACGGGCTGCATTGGAAGCCGCTTCGCAAAGGGCCGATCATCACCGGCGGGGCCTTCGATTCGCAGAACGTCGTGTTCTGGAGTCCGGTCGAGAAACTCTATGTCAGCTATTATCGCGTGTTCCGCCAGGGCAAACGGTCGATCGCCCGCACCACGTCGAAGGATTTCCTCACCTGGAGCAAGCCGGTTGACATGAGTTACGGTGATACGCCGCGCGAGCATCTTTACACGAATCAAACGCACCCGTACTTTCGCGCGCCGCACATTTATATTTCGCTGCCCAAGCGATTCGCGCCGGGCCGCAAGGCGCACCGGCCGGAGCACGACGGCCCGCTGGTGATCTCGAAGACTTATGCCGGCGACGTTTCTGAGGGCGTGCTGATGACCACGCGCGGCGGCGACCGCTACGACCGCACGTTCATGGAGGCGTTTTTTCGGCCCGGCCGCGACCCGGCCAATTGGGTCTCGCGCACCAACATGGCGGCGCTGAACGTCGTGCCGACTGCGCCCGACGAAATGTCAATTTACTACTCGCAGCATTACGCCCAGCCAACCCACCACATTCTCCGCACCACGCTCCGCACCGACGGCTTCTCCAGCCTGCGAGCCGGCTATCGCGGCGGCGAACTGCTGACTAAGCCGCTGAAATTCTCCGGCACCCAACTCGAAATCAACTTCGCCACCAGCGCCGTCGGCAGTGTGCGCATCGAACTCCAAGACCCGTCCGGCAAACCGCTTGCCGGCTTTGCCCTGGCCGACTGCAACGAATCCGTAGGAGACCGCATCCGCCACGTCGTCCGTTGGAAAGCCGGCAATGATCTATCGGAAATCGCCGGCCAGACGATCAGAATGCGGATCGTGCTGAAAGACGCCGATGTGTACTCGTTCCGGTTCGCGGCGACAGATGACTGACTCTCCGCTGTGTAAAGCCGCGACCAGTGGTCGCGCCCTTCCGAGCGAACGAGTCCGCCGGGCGCGACCACTGGTCGCGGCTTTACAAGACAACACGAGGAGTAATCAATGTCTCGACAAAATCTCTGCACCACGCTGTTCGCGCTGCTCTTCCTCGCGTCAACCATCTCCGCCGCCGACAAACCCACGCTGCTTGAAGCCCGCAAAATATGGGACCGCGGCGGCCACAACGCCTTTACCGACCTGGTGCGGCACAACAACCGCTGGTACTGCGTCTTTCGCGAGGCGAAGGGGCACGTCTCGCCGGAGGGAAAGATTCGCGTGCTCACCTCAAGCGACGGAAAAAAGTGGACCTCCGCGGCGCTGCTTTCCCGGGCGAAGTCCGATCTCCGCGACCCGAAGATCAACGTCGCGCCCGATGGCCGGCTGATGGTCCTGGGGGCCGCCTCCTGGCACGAGAAAACCGCCAAGGTGAATCGCCAGCCGATGGTCTGGTTCTCCAAAGACGGTAAGGCCTGGAGCGAGGGCGTCGAAGTGGCCGAGCCGAACTTCTGGCTGTGGCGCGTTACCTGGCACAAGGGCGTCGCCCGCGGCATCGGCTACGGCCGCCGCGGGAACAACCGCCAGATTCGCTTGTACGAAAGCCGCGACGGCGTCGACTACAAAACGCTGGTGTCGAATCTGTTCGACAAGGGCTATCCGAACGAGACGTCGATCATCTACCAGAAAAATGACACCGCGCTGTGCCTGCTCCGCCGCGACGGCAAGCCCAACACCGGCTTGCTCGGCACGTCGCAGCCGCCCTACACCAAGTGGACCTGGAAAGACCTCGGCGTGCGCATCGGCGGCCCGCACATGATTCAGCTTCCCGACGGCCGGCTGCTTGCGGCCACCCGGCTTTACGATAAGCCGGTCCGCACCGCCCTGAGTTGGCTCGACCCCAAGACCGGCACGCTCAAGGAATTCCTCACTCTGCCCTCCGGCGGCGACACCAGCTATCCCGGCCTCGTCTGGCACGACGGCGTGCTGTGGGTCAGCTATTACGCTTCGCACGAGGGGAAGACGAGTATTTATTTGGCGAGGGTGAAGCTGTAGAGCCGACGACTGACTCTCCCTGCCGCCATCGAAATGTAAAGTCGCGACCAATGGTCGCGCCCATCGAGCGGCCGAGTCCGCCGGGCGCGACCACTGGTCGCGGCTTTACAGTACAACACGTCCATTTCGCGTATAATGCGGTCATGAATTTTCCTTCGCACCATATCACGCCCTCTCGCCGCGACTTTCTCGCCCGCGCCGGCGGCGGGATGGGGATGTTGGCGCTCGCGGCGATGCTCGCCGATGAGGTGCAGGCGGGCGATGCGAAGCGCGTCGCCAATCCCCTCGCCCCCAAAAGGCCCCACTTCAAACCGCGGGCCAAGCGCGTGATCTGGCTGTTCATGCACGGCGGGCCGAGCCATGTCGATCTCTTCGACCCCAAGCCGGAGCTGATCAAATACGCCGGCAAGCCTTTGCCCAAAGAGTTGGGCGCCGTGATGACGCGCCGCAAGGTCGCCCAGAACGCCTTGCTCGGCCCGGTCCGCCCGTTTCGCAAATGTGGTAAGTCGGGCCTGCCGATCAGCCGATTCTTCGAGCATCTGCCGGAGGTGGCCGACGAGTTGTGCGTGATCCGTTCGCTGCATGGCGACAGCGTGAATCATCCTCAGAGCGTTTATCAGATGAACACCGGCAGCATTCTGATGGGCAAGCCGAGCGCCGGCAGTTGGGTCGCCTACGGGCTGGGCACCGAGAACGCGGACATGCCGGCCTTCATCGTGCTGCCCGACCCGGGCGGCGGCATCAAGGGCGGCCCGCCGGCCTGGGGCAGCGCGTTTTTGCCGGCCACCTATCAAGGCACGACGCTACGGCCGGGCCGAGCGCCGATCCTGAACTTACGACCGCAGAAGCAAATCTCCGCGGCGCAACAACGCGCGACGCTCAATCTGATCGGGCGGCTTAATCGGCAGCACTTAAATGACCGCGACAACGACGATGAACTTTCCGCCCGCATCGCCGCCTACGAGTTGGCCTTTCGTATGCAGTCGGCCGCGCCGGATTTGGTCGATATCGAAAAGGAAACGCCCGAGACGCTCAAGCTGTATGGTGTCGATCAAAAGGAGACCCGCGAGTTCGGCACGCGCTGCCTGCTGGCCCGGCGGATGATCGAAAGCGGCGTGCGATTCGTGCAGCTTTACTCCGGCAACACGGGCGGTTGGGATGCCCACAGCAATGTTGAGCAGAATCACGGCGCGATGTGCCGGCGAACCGACAAGCCGATCACGGGCCTGCTGTTGGATCTGCGCCGCCGCGGCCTGCTCGACGAGACGCTGGTCATCTGGGGCGGCGAATTCGGCCGCATGCCGATGAGCGAGCAAGGCAAAGGCCGCGACCACAACCCCTGGGGCTATTGCGTCTGGCTGGCCGGCGCCGGAGTGCGCGGCGGCAGCCACTACGGCGCCACCGACCCGGTCGGGCTGCGGGCCGCCGAAGACAAGGTGCATGTGCGAGATTTGCACGCGACCATTTTGCACTTGCTGGGGTTGGACTACGAGCAGTTGACGTTTAATCACAACGGGCTGGATGAGCGGCTCACGGGGCCGAGCGAGGCGCGGGTGGTGAAGGAGATATTGGGGTAACCGTGGCACCGGCGTCCCGCCGGTGGAGAACTGTCGTGGTTCCTAATGCAACCATATACAAGATGACGAAAACACGATGGCCAAACGCAAAAGCATCAAGTCGTTCGACAGAACACACCGTAATCTGCCTCATTGGCAAGAACCCGGCAGTGTGTACTTCATCACCTGGAACACGATCGACAATCGAAACCTAACTCCCGAAGAAAAGACGATCACACTGGGTGCGATCCAGTTTTGGAACAACACTCGCTGGACCGTGTTTACGTCAGTCGTCATGCCAGATCACGTCCATGTGTTGGTCCAGCCGCTTAGGATGATCGACGAGGAGCAAGCACCGAAGCCTAGCCCCGTCACGCAACCGATCGCCGCAGGCGATGTCCGCGGCTTCTGGCCGTTGAGTGTCTTGCTTCACAGCGTCAAGAGTTACTCTGCGCACGAGATCGCCAAAACGCGCGGCCGTAAGGGGAGCGTCTGGCTAGACGAACGGTACGATCGAATCATGCGCGACGATGAGGAATTCTGGTTGCGATGGCAGTACATCCGAGATAACCCAGTGAAGGCGGAGTTGGCGAGGGCGCCGGAAGAGTATGAGTGGTTTTATCAGCAATCGGGCCTTGAAGGGCCGGATCAAGGCGCGACCGGTTGATGGCGATGGAGCAGGCTTTCACCGGCGGGACGCCGGTGCCACGGGTGGATGACTGGATGTTTTTCACCGGCGGGACGCCGGTGCCACGGGGAGTTAGTTTTGGATCGAACGCGAACTGTTGCTGTCTCGCTGCTCTTGCTGATGCTGGTCAGCAGTCTGTCGCTGCGCGCTGATGAAGCGGAGGAAAACGTGACGATCAGCGAAGCCCCGATCACCGAGGAAGATCGGGAGCATTGGGCGTTTGGCCGGTTGATTCGGCCCGAGGTTCCGGAATTGAAAAGCCGCTTGCGGTTTAGCAATCCGATCGACGCTTTCGTCGAGGCTCGCTTGGAACGCGACGGCCTTCGCCCGCTTCCGCTGGCGGGTCGGACCACGTTGATCCGCCGGCTTTCGTTTGATTTGACGGGGCTGCCGCCGACGCCGGGCGAGGTCGATGCGTTTTTGGCGGATGGCCGCCCGGACGCTTACGAGCGACTCGTCGACCGGCTGCTGGCTTCGCCGGCTTATGGAGAACGCTGGGCGCAGCACTGGCTCGATTTGGCCCGCTTCGCGGAGACGGACGGGTTCGAGCACGACAAGGTGCGGCGCGAAGCCTGGCGATATCGTGATTGGGTGATCGACGCGCTCAATCGCGACATGCCCTACGATCAATTCATCACCTGGCAACTGGCCGGCGACGAAGTGGCGCCCGACAATCCGGCGGCCCGCACGGCTACGGCGTTCTGTCTTTCCGGGCCGGACATGCCGGACATCAACTCGCAGGAAGAGCGACGCCACAGCCTGCTCAACGAGCTGACCGCGACGGTCGGCAGCACGCTGATGGCCCTGCAAGTCGGCTGCGCCCAGTGTCACGACCACAAGTACGATCCGATCAGCCAGGCCGACTTCTATCGGCTGCGGGCCATCTTTCAGCCGGCGGTTCACGTCACGCGGGACAAATCGGTGAGCGTGCTGCGTGAGCGGGGCGGGAAGTTGGAGCCGGCGTATCTGATGATTCGCGGCGATTGGCGGAGAAAGGGGCCGGAAGTGCAGCCAGGGTTTCTGCGGATCGTGAATGCGGGGAAAGATGGCGTGGCAAATCCGCAAGCGGTGGGCAAGAGCAGTGGGCGGCGCACGGCTTTGGCGCGCTGGCTTACGCGGGCGGATCATCCGCTGACGAGTCGGGTGATCGTGAACCGGCTTTGGCAGCATCACTTTGGCCACGGGCTGTGCCGCTCGCCGAGCGACTTTGGGGTACTTGGCTTGGAGCCGGAGCACCTGGAATTGCTCGATTGGCTGGCGACGGAACTCGTGCGGCGGAAGTGGAGTCTCAAGGCGACGCACCGGCTGATGGTCACCTCGCGGGCGTATCGCCGGGCCAGCCGGCCCAGCGACGCATCTTGGTCGGACGAGGTGCGAAAAGTGGCCAAGGTGAACTGGAAGGCGGCCCTCGAAAAAGATCCCGCCAACGAATTGCTGGCCCGCTTCTCGCGGCGGCGACTAGAGGGCGAGGCCATTCGCGACGCGATGCTCTCAGCGGCCGGTGTGCTCAACGCAAAACGCGGCGGGCCGGGCGTGAGGCCGCCGCTGCCGGCCGAATTGGTCAAGACGTTGCTGTCGAACCAGTGGAAGGTCACGCCCGACGAGCAGGAGCATTTTCGGCGAAGCATCTATGTCTTCGCCCGGCGGAATCTTCGTTACCCGATCTTCGAGGCCTTCGACCGCCCGGACGGCAATGCAAGCTGTCCAAGGCGTTCGCGATCGACCACCGCTCCGCAGTCGTTGCTGCTACTGAACTCGCGGCTGTCGCTCGATCTGGCCCGCCGGCTGGCCGGGCGAGTGATCGCCGAGACGAAGGCGGACGACGCGGCGCGGATCGAGCGGCTTTATCGTTTGACGCTTGGGCGTCGACCCACGAAGCAAGAACTGATCGATTGCGGAGAATTCCTCAAAAGGCAGCAGCGACGGTTGAGGGCAAAACCTCGTCGATCGGACACATTGGCGCTGCCGATTCCCGCCGCCAAAGGCCTCGACCCACATGCCGCCGCCGCGCTGGTCGATTTGTCGCTGGCGATGCTCAACCTGAGCGAATTCATCTACATCGATTGACCGTGAGCGAATCCCAACCGCCAGTTCGCGTGATCAAAACCCGTGGCCGGGGCCACGAAGCCTTGGTCGAGATCGATGGCCGCCAGTTGGTCGTAACCGACGCTTTCAGCCCACCCGGCGATGCCACGGCCTGCGATGTGCCGCTCTGGGCTGCCCGGCTGTTCGGCACGGTGGACGAGGGGCGCCATGCCATCCGCGACGTGATTCGCGTCAACCCCGACGGCATCACCAGGATCGTGCAGCGCGGCGTCGGGCTCTGGCTGGCCCACGGTAGGATCGAAGCGATTCACCCCTTCGAGATGAACTGCGGCTCGGTTCCCGTGACGATATGGAACTTGACCGACGACGATCCATCGTGGATTCATCACTTCATGACCGCCCCGCTCAATCGGCTGGAACTGACCGGCCGCTTGGGCGCCGAGGACGAACAGGGCAATCTGCTGCTGCCCGAACTGCCGCCGTTGGGGACGGAGGTCGAACTGGAGGCGGTCGTGTTAAGAGAACGCGCGGCGGCGCGAAATGCCGACCCACAGTTCTCGCCGCAATTGCCCGCAGGCGCCGGCTTCGACGTCCAGAAACACTACACGATGCGCCAACTGCTAACGCTGATGACGGCCGCCACGGTCGTGCTCGGCGTGTTGCGGCTGTTGCCACCATCGCTGGGCGCGTCGCTCGTCGGGATGGTCGTGCTCGCAACCATGTTCTTCGCCACCGACCAGCGCACCGCCCCGGCCATCGTCCGCCTGGCCTGGTGGATGCTGCTGGCGATTTACCTGATCTCGGTCGCGGTCACGATGCGCGGGATGCTGTAGGTTATGCTTCAGCATAACGAACGTGTCGGCGCCGGAATCTAACCGTCGCTGTTATGCTGAAGCATAACCTACGGCTTCTTCTTCGCCGCGTCATCCGCTCCCGCTTTCTTGGCCGATTCGAACCAGGCGTGTTCGGGGCGGGCGAGTAACTCTTCGATTAAGTCGAGCACCGCCTCGGCCCCTTCGGCGTTGCCGGCCTGCTTGGCGTCTTCAGCCATGTGACGGGCCTGCGGGATCAGCTCCATGTAGAAACGCTCGGCGACTTCGTACATGCCGTGCCAGTGGGCGTAGTCGGGGGCCATCATTGAGGCGCCGTGTCTTGCCCGGCGGCCTTCGTGATGCCACAGATAGAACCAGGTCCACTTTTGAAAACGGAATGTGCGTCGTCACACCCGCCTCGACTTGTTTTCGGGCGACTTCCATCCACTGCACAAACACCAGCGACACCAGAAAAGTAACGCCCAACAGCGCGATGATGATCTGTTTCGTTTTGAGTGACATCGTCGTATTCCTCAAAGAACGGGTTGATCTCGTGTTTCTCATCAGCCGCAGGGCGCTAGCCCACGGTTCTTTGCGGACGATTTCCCCGGGGAACCGGACGCTAGCGCATCGCAGCTGATGTCTCAGTGTTCCACCCAGGCTTCGTACACGGTTAATCCCATCAGCAGCAGGGCGGCCACAATGCCGATATAGACGCCGATGTCTTCTTTTTTGGTCAATTTTCGCAGGGCATGATCGATCCACGGCCAGACGAACATCGCACCGACGATCAGGCCGATGCTCAATACGGCCAGCGTGCCGGAAAACAGCTTCAGCCAGCGGAACATCACGTAGAAAAACCACTCCGGCTTGATTACCTCGGGAGTGACCATCGCGTTAGCCGGCGGCCCCAGCCCGGCGGGCAGCACAGTGGCCAGCACGCTGAGCAGCACCATCAGCATCAGCCCCATGATCAGCTCGGTGTAGAAATGATCGGGAAAGAAGTTGAACGTCTTGGGCGCATCGGCCGGCTCGTCCTCAAATTCAAACTCGGTGATGCCTTGCAGCCGGATCAACGTGATGTGGACGACGATCAACAGCCCCATCGTCGCCGGCAGCACGGCCGCGTGGATGATGTAAAACCGGGGCAGCGTCTTGTCGTTATATTCGTCCCCAGCCAGCAGAAATTGCCGCAGCGTTTCACCGACCAGCGGCACGGTCCGCAGGATGTTCGCGCCGACCGTCGCTCCCCAATAGCTGAGCTGCTCGAACACCAGGCTATATCCGGTAAAGCCCAGCCCCAGCGTGCAGAGCAGCAGGCACATGCCGATCATCCAGTTCAGCTCGCGCGGCTTGCGAAACGCGCCGGTGAAGTAAACCCGCATCTGATGCAAAATCACGGCCGCAATCATCAGCGTGGCGGCCCATTTGTGCAGGCTGCGGAAATACCAGCCGTAGTTGACCTCGTTGTTAATGTATTCGATCGATTCGTAGGCGGTCGTCGACGACGCCTGATAATAAAAGGCCAGCATGATGCCGGTAAATATCTGCACCACAAACAGATAGGCCGGCGTGCCGCCCAGACAAAACCACCAGCGGCGCAGGTGATTCGGCACCGGTTCGTTGGTCAACTCGCGGAGTTGATCGCCGGTGACCGGGATTCGCTCGCCAAGCCAGCGTGTCAAGAAACCCATCGTCAGGCCTCCTCGACTTGGCGCTGGGAATTGGACACAGCGGCCCGTTGGCCGACCCCGACCGATTCGGTGGGCACTTCGATCATCAGGTTACCGCCGTCGATCTTCAGCGGATACCGCGAGAGCGTCTGCGGAGGGCTGGTCGCCGCCGGCGGGCCTTCGGTGGCGTTACCCTCGGGATCGAACACGCCGTTATGGCAAGGGCAGAAGAAGCGATTATTGAGCGCCTCCCAATGAACGCGACAGCCCAGGTGTGGGCAGACGCTCGACAGCGCGATGAACTCGTCGACCGAGGGTTCCTTTTCCTCTTCTTCCGGCGTCCTTTCGCGACGGGCGATGACGACCGACGCTCCGGTCGGGTCGATCATCGTCAGCGAATTACCGGGGGCGATTTCGGCCACCGGGGCGACGAACAACCAAGCCTTTGGCTGCGGGGCCGCCGGATAGAGAAACCGCCCGGCCATGTAGAAAAACGTGCCATAGCTCACCAGCAGCCCGCCGGCCATCGCCACATTGGAAGTCGTCGCAAGAAAATCTCGCCGGTGGGGATCATCGCCCTCGTGGGGTGCATCGCCGGGGGTTTCGTCGTTCATCGTGCCTGATGGTGCTAACGATCGATTGCCATAGAGAAACCGTTTTGGTTACCCACACGCCACGGGCGGTATTCTGTATAATCGAGCGTTGTGTGACAAGCGGGTACAGTTTGTGCCCGGTTTTGCACGATTTGAAACACAGCAGCGTTCAATTCATTCTCGATCCTTCCCATGAGCGTAACCATCGAATTTTTTGGCGTTCCGCGGCAACGGGCCGGAACGGAGAGGGTCGAAATCGAGGCCGGCAGCCTTGGCCAGGCGCTGGCCGTGTTGTCGAAACGATTTGAAGGCATGGCCGAGTCCTGTTTCGACGGCAACCGATTGCGCCCGGGATACGTGGCCAATCTCAACGGAGATCGGTTCGTGAGCGAACCAGACACGCCGCTGGCCGACGGGGATTCGTTGTTGATTCTCTCGGCGGACGCGGGAGGGTGATGCTAGAGATAAATGCGTAATCGGGATGACTGATGGCCGAGAGAAGCGAACACCCAGCCCGCCGTACCCAGTACTCAGTACCCAGTACCCAGTCCTCAGAAACGACCATTGGGCGAGCGGATATTGGACTTATCCCCTTTTTCGTACAACCAGAGAAATTGTAAAGCCGCGTGCAAAGCCGTGACCAGCGGTCGTGCTCGGATTTGAGCTTTATGATTGGAGGGCACCGTCCTCGGTGGCCTGCACAACAGCGGCGAGGAGCAGCCTTTTGCAGCTACGAAAAGGCTGTTATGATGTATATTCGCTTATTCTCAGTTTCTCCTTGAGCGCTGGGAGAGAACGATGAATCGCAAGTATCGTGATCGTCCAAATCGTTATCGGCCAAATCGTCGTGGTGTGTTGATCTTGGCGGTGCTGAGCCTGCTGATGCTGTTCACGCTGATCACGATCACCTATGTCGCGGTCTCCAAGCAGGCGATGACCAGCAGCCAGACTGCCAACCGATACGAAGAGGTGAGGCCCGATCACCAGGCGCTCTTGAACGGAGCCCTGCTGCAGATCATGCGCGACACCAACAATCGCCACTCGGTGCTGTTCGGCCATTCACTGGGGGCCGACATGTACGGCACCTGGCTCGGCGGAACGGTCAGTTCAACTACGCGCCTGAACGAAACCAACGGACAGTTCGTCGAGCTTCAGATCGAGATCGACCAGTTAATGTTCGACAATGAATGGGGCAACCCGTTGGCGGAGGGCATCGAGAATTATTACCGCGGTCGCGTGCTGACGATGATCGACGGCCCCGCTGCCGGCAAAAGCACTCGCATCGTGTACAGCTCCGGTGATGTCAAGGTGCGGGTCATGGCCTTTCACAAACTCGACCGGGCCGGCACTGGCATCGCCATTCCGCAGCAGGGGAACCGATTCATCATCAATGGGCGCGAATTTTCCCGCTTTAGCGATTTTTATTATTCCGTGAAGCCCAATTTTTCGAACGCGACGTTCCTTGCGGACGACGACACGATACGGCGGATCCTGATGCGCCAGAACGAAACCTACGACGCGGTCGACTTCAACAACATGCTGCTTGGCCGGTTTCCGGAGGATCCCGTCCAGCGGCAGCCTGGCGTCACATCGGAGCGGACGATCATCCCCTCGCTGCATCGTCCTGCGCTGATTCGAAGGCAAGGCGCAAATCCTAACACCATGTTGCGCCCCTTGAGTGATTTCCATTACATGGTCAAGGGCCAACTGGACTTCACCGGAAAAAAGTTTGACCCCGTCAACGGTCCCTGGGACGTCGACACCGATGGTGACGGTGTGCTCGACGCAATATGGGTCGACCTGGGCTACCCGGTGCTGAGGACCGCCGACGGCCGCTCCTACAAACCGATGTTCGCTATTCGCTGCCAAGACCTCGACGGGCGGGTCAACGTCAATGCGCATGGGTGTTTGGCGCAGCTCGTAGGCAACTACGATTCCGATCCGAATAACAACTTCGTCGACGCCGGCAGCAGCGGAGGGAAGACTTCCGTGCTCAACATGCCGCGAGGCGCGGGCATCGGACCGGCGGAAATCAATCTCAGCTACCTATTCGCCGATGAGACGACCGGCGTGCGGACCTCACCAACCGCCCACGACGAACTGATGCGCCGGCGTTACGGCAGCGACGGCAAACCGGGCCGTGGTACTCCGCTGGACGACCCGCGCAGCATGATCGCGCCGTTTCGCGTGCCCGAAGTGTTCACGCCACCTGCCGGCGTCGTGAACAAGTCGTACGGTAGCCCGCCGGACATGCAAGGTCGCCGCTACGTCGGCTTGGATCACGCCGGCTGGCCGCTCTATTCGGACCAACCATTTTCCGGCGAGTTGACCGACAGCCCTTACCGGATGCTGCTTTCGCGATTCGGCCCGGTGGGTTCCGCCGCGGGCGACACTTCGACGGGCACGCCATCGATCGACGAGCCGTATTCGGTTCACGAATTGGAAAGGATCCTGCGCCGTTTCGATCGTGACGCCGCGCTGCTGCCCGACCGGCTGTTGCGACTGATCGATTCGAAGAACGGCGGCGGCGTACGACGACCGCGGCAGGACATCACGGTGGCCAGCTTCTCTCAGCCGCGCACTCCATCCGACATGGCCACGGAGCTTAAGGTACGAGCCCAACGGGGCCACATAAGCGGCGACATCAACACTTGGATTAACAACAATTTGGCCCCCGAACTGCTGGCCGGACTACCGATGGACTTGAACCGGCCGTTCGGCGACGGGATCGACAACGATGGCGACGGGATCATTGACGAGCCGGACGAGGCCCGCCTCAACATGGCCTGGAACGGGCTGTTTCCCAGCGGCGCATCGGTGCCTTTGGATTTGAACAACGACGGCATTGTCGACGACAACGACGCGAATGCCCGGCAGATATTTGCCCGCCACCTATACTGTCTGGCCATGCTGAAGATCGCCCGTGGCTATCAACACGACTTTGACGGCGATGGCCGAAGCAGCTCGCGGGAAACGGCCCGCTGGCTCGCCCAATGGGCGGTCAACGTGGTCGATTTCCGCGACCAAGACTCGATCATGACACGGTTTGCCTACGACGAGACTCCGTTCGACGGCTGGAACGTCAATGACCCCGATACTGAAACCAGCAACGGCAATTACATGAGAACGGTCGTCTACGGTTGCGAGCAGCCGCTGCTGCTGTTGACCGAGACGCTCGCCTGGCACGACCACCGTACGCAGCGGGTCGACCCGATGACCGGAGAGGCGTATGACAAAGACGGCGGGCCGGTCAAAGACGGCGAATTCCGCCAGATGGGGCGTCCGCGGGGCAATCTCGTGATCGAACTTTATCATCCCCGCAGTCGGCAGCACGTCGCGCCGGGCTGGCTCTACGACACCTCGCGCCAGGGGCTGAAACTCAATCAGGTCGACGAGCGGACGGGAACTTCGGCGGTGTGGCGATTGGCATTTACCACCTCCGTCCAGACGACCGGTAACTTGAAGCGCTTGGTGCTCAACCCGAAGCAGATCACTTCGGTCGCGTATTTCACGAAAAACGACAATCCGGCCAATCATCCCAAGGACGACTTGGCCGACGAATTGCAGGGCCAGGAGGATGTCGGCAAGCGGTTTTTCGCGGCCGACGCCCAACTCAGAAACATCGAGCCAAATAGCTACGCAGTGATCGGTACGGCAGAAAGGATGATGTTGGGCCGGCGCGTGGAGGCAGGCGTGGAAACCATGTCGACCAACACGAGAGACAAGGAACAAACAGTGTATCCCGTCGAGATCGAACTCGACGTGGCCTCTGGAAAAGTGACCGTGGGCGGCGCTAGTGCTCCGGCGGGTGCGGACAGAGCCGATCTCAAGAACCATGTGGCGGTCGTCATGGCGCCTCAGTATTTCGACGCGGCCGGCACGCGGGATTCCGGCAAGCTGGCCAACGGCCGGAAGCGACGCTTCAGCTTCCTCGAAAAGCCGCAGGGTTACACCATCGAGCCGGACCTCGAAGATGGTAAGAACATCGACTTCAAGTATTACGACAAGGACATCCTCAAGACGAAGATGCCGCTCGACGATGGACTGCCCGTAATCGGTGGAGGGGACAAGACGACGCAAGGCATTCGCAACATCTATCTTCAGCGGCTGGCCGACCCGACCCAACCGTGGAACCGACAATTCAATCCCTACATTATCGTCGACGTGATGCATGCGACCGCCAACGTGGTCGACCTGACGGTCTACAACGGCGATGATCCGCAGGGTGACGACGTCGATCGTTTTTCCAGCCGGCAGCGGGGCGGCGAGTCGGATAACATCTGGCGCGCCGAAAGCACGAGTGCCAACGCCGGGGACGGCAACATCACCTCGCCCATCACCCATGCCACGCTCGGCTATCTCAACCGGTCATTCGGCGACCCGCTTGCCTCGGGTCCGTACAAGGGCGATCCGGCGGCCCGTGGCAATGACAAGCCATTCCCCTGGCTCACCTGGAACAACCGGCCGTTCGTCAGTCAAATGGAGTTATTGTTGGTTCCTGGGACCAATGCCCGACAGTTGGTGGAGATGCACAACACGCATCAAGCGGAACGAGGGAGTTACAACCCGTATGAGCCGCCGGCTCGCAGTTCGCCGTTCCCGCACTTGATGAATTACTTCAGTTCCCATATTGCGGACCGTAACTCACCCCGTTTACTCCACATTCTGGAATACACCTACGTTCCGTCTCCGTTTGTCGGCACGCAAACCTGGCTGAGTCCCACGGTTTTCGCCAGCGGTGAGGGGACGCAGAAATTTCATCCGCCGTTCAACAGGATCTCCACCTATCGCGAACCGGGCCGGATCAACCTGAATACTATTTTCAGCAAGGAGGTCTTTAAGGCGCTGATCAACCACCCGGACGACCGCTATGTCGATGCCTTGTGGACTGCGTTTCAGAAGTCCCGTCGCGGATGGGAGACCACCGACCCGAATTGGCCGACCGAATATGGCAACCCGTTCCGTTCGATGAGCGAATCGGGTAGCGAGCCGATTTTCGCGATGTTTTCGAAACGGGCCGCCGACGTGACGCTGCTGCGAGCCAAGCTTGACGGCACTGGCAAACCGGGCAACACGCCACTGTTCGCCGCGGGCCAGATTATTAATAATAAGAACTACAACTCCGCAATGCGCAATCCCTACTTCCGCTATCAGCAACTCATGCGCTTGGGCAACCTGACGACGACGCGCTCGAACGTGTATGCGATTTGGATTACGCTTGGCTTCTTCGAGGTCTCGTCGCTGGACGAAAACGGCGACACGCTGCCGGTCGACGTGAATTACAAAGACGGTTACCGGCTCGTGCAGGAGTTGGGCAGCGACACGGGCGAGGTGCGACGGCACCGGGCGTTTTACATCGTCGACCGCTCGATTCCATTCGCCTTCGAGCGCGGCAAGAATCACAACGTCCACGACGCGATCTTGCTGTCACGGCAGATCGAGTAGTGGAAACTCGACGATCGGCCCGTCGGCTTGAAAGCAAGCGATGCAAAGGACCGATGACGATGCCGAAGCAGTATCGAACGGGGGCCGGACTGCTGCGGCTGTTTTTCAAAACCTACAGTATGGCCAGCGGCCGGACGAGGATCATTCCTCGCGAACCGTCGGACGCACCACGCGACGCGGCAGATGAAACGACTCGACCGCCCAAAGTCCCACCTGCCCCGTTTGACTCGCGGCTGGCCCAATTTCTTGGCTGTGACGAAAGCGAGCTGCGGCCGAAGCGGACCGGAGCCACCTCGAAGATGAGATTCTGGAGCCTCTTGCCGCTCGGTAGCTGGCACGGCCCGAAGCCGCGCTGGCGAATACGCCATCTATTAGAGCGGATCAGAACACTGGTGCGTGGCGGGAAAAACCATCGCTGAGCTCCTCGACGTGCAACTCCCGCATGAATGACCAGAACGACTTAGCAGACCAAGAAAACCCACCCGCGGCCACGGAAAATGGTGTAGTGTAGTATTGCGGAGAAGTTGAGCAGCGGCCCACTTCCACGAGACGATCAAATGTCCCGACTCATCGCCTCGCTTGCGTATTACCCTTCCCTGGCGTGGGGCGTGCTCATTTCTCGCATTCTGAGGGTTTGGAACGTCTGGGACGAGATCGACGACGGCGTGCTGCTTGGCGGGCTGCCGTGGGAGCGGGATGCGGCGCGGCTGCATGAGGCCGGCGTGAGGGCGGTGGTCAATACGTGTGAGGAATATGCCGGGCCGTTGGAGGAATATGAACGTCTGGGCATCGAGCAGCTTTATCTGCCGACTGTCGATTTTCTCCCGCCCTCTTTCGAGGCAATTAACCGGGCGGTTGATTTCATCGACCGTCATCGTGAGGCCGGCCACGCGGTCTACGTTCACTGCAAGGCCGGACGAGGTCGCAGCGCCACGATCGTGCTTTGTTGGCTGATGCGACACCACGGAATGACCCCGGACGAGGCCCAGCAGTTCATGCAGCAGCGCCGGCGTCAGGTTTCGCGACGCCTGGCCCGCCGGGAAGTCGTCCAGCGGTTCTGGAAGGCGGAGTGCCACGCCCGTAGTGGAGGGTGAGTCAGCTCGAACGCTTGATTCGGAGCCGGAGATTGGCGATCCGCAAGGCAATGGTGCGATTACACCGGTTCCGACCGAAGTAGGCGAGTTTACGGCCGATTCCGGTTGGAGGGGAACCAGGGCGTGAATTTAGCTCGTTGGTTGCCTCACTGACGGCGGGGGCCGTTTGAAATCGCCGAGCATTCCTGGTAGGCTGGATTGTTGGTTTGGCGGGTTTTTGTCGGCTTTTTTGTTGAGTGTCACGATGCTCCAGCATGTTGATCGGATTACCGGATCGTTTTTCGGTCCTTCAACGCTGGTCGAATTGCTTCAGCATCGCGCCGAGCATCAACGTGACGATACCGCCTTTCGGTTTCTGCTCGACGGCGAATCTCAGGACGAGTGCATCAGCTACGCCGAGTTGGATCGGCAGTCCCGCGCGATCGGCGCGTGGCTTCAGTCGATGAACATGGGCGGCCAGCGGGCGCTGCTTCTGTATCCGGCGGGGCTGGACTTTATCCGCGCGTTTTTCGGCTGCATGTATGCCGGCGTGGTCGCGGTGCCGGCCTATCCGCCGCGCCGCAATCGCAAGCTCTCTCGCATCGAAATGATTGTGAAGGATGCCCAGGCCCAGCTTGCGCTGACGACCGAAACACTTTTGGGGCAGGTGCAAGGGGTGCTGTCCGAAACGCCCGAGTTGCAAAAAATCACCTGGCTCACCATCGATCAAACGCCCTCGGGCATGGATGCCAAGTGGAATGAGCCCGACGTTCACGCGGACAGCTTGGCGTTTCTGCAATATACGTCCGGCTCGACCGGCGATCCGAAGGGCGTGATGCTTTCCCACGCCAACCTGATTCATAACGCGGCGCTCATCGCCTATGCTTTCGAATTGACGCGTACCACATACACGCTTTTTTGGCTGCCGGTCTATCACGACATGGGTTTGATCGGGGGCGTGTTGCAGCCGATTTACATCGGCCGGCCCAGCACGCTCTTTTCGCCCATGTCGTTCTTGCAGAAACCAGTTCGCTGGCTGCAAGCGATCTCGAACTACCGGCTCAATGTCTCGGGCGGCCCCAGCTTCGCTTACGATTTATGCACTCAGAAGGTCACGCCGGAAGAGCGCGAGCAGCTCGATTTGAGTTGTTGGAGAGTGGCCTTCAACGGCGCCGAGCCGGTCCGCGAGAAGACCATCGAACGCTTCTGCGAGGTCTTTGAGCCGTGCGGATTCCGGCGCGAGGCCTTTTATCCCTGTTATGGATTGGCCGAAGCGACGCTGCTTGTCTCGGGCGGGATGAGTTCGGCCCCGCCCACCATTCGCTCGTTCGACAGCGAGAGCCTAACCGCAAATCGGGTGGTCGACGTGCCGGCCGATGAAGAAGATGCGACCCAGTTGGTCGGCTGTGGCGGTGCCCTGCTGGACCAGACGATTGTGATCGCCAACCCCGATACGCTCTGCCGAGTCGAACCGGACGAAGTCGGCGAAATCTGGGTTTCCGGACCCAGCGTTGCCCGGGGTTATTGGGACCGGATCGAGCAGAGCACCGAGACGTTTCGGGCCTATCTGAAAGATACGGGCGAGGGGCCGTTCTTGCGGACCAGCGACCTGGGGTTTATCCACGAAAACGAACTGTTTGTCACCGGACGGCTCAAGGATCTGATCATCGTCCGCGGCACCAATCATTATCCCCAAGACATCGAGCTAACCGCCGAGCAAAGTCACGAGCGGCTGCGCACCGGCTGTGGCGCGGCGTTTACGGTCGATGCCGACGGGCACGAGCGGCTGGTGATCGTCTACGAAATCCAACGGCGCCGCCTCGGTCAGACCGACGAAGTGTTCGAGGCGATTCGTCGCGACGTCTCTTCCGAGCACGGTCTGGCGGTCGACGGAATCGTGTTGATCAAGGCCGGCAATATTCTCAAGACGTCGAGCGGGAAAATCCAGCGACTGGCCACCCGCGAGGCGTTCGTGCGCGGCGAGCTGTCGATTGTCGCCCAGTGGGGAATTGACGGCGATGCGGCGGCCGAAGTGGCCGAGCATCCGCTGCGCAGCGAAACACCGGCCCCCGAGAGCAACGTCGCCCCGCCGGTCGCTGAAGTCATCGGCGGGCGTCGACAGCGCGCCGCTGCGGGTCCGTCTGAGGAAAACGGACGGGCCGCCGATTCCGCGGGTTTGCGACAAAGCACCATTGACTTGGTCTTCCAAAAAGTCCGCGAGGTCGCCGGCGAGCGGGCCGGAGAGCTTACGCTCGACACGAACATCGTCGACCTGGGGCTCGATTCGCTCGAACGCATCGACATCGCCACGACCGTCGAGGATGCGTTCGGCGGGCACTTCCCCGAGCATGTGCTGACCGAGATCGAAACCTGCCGCGAAGTGGCCGAGGCCGCCGAGCGATATCTCGGCAGCGGGCAGAATGGTCGGCGAGAGAAAGTGATCGTCGGCGACGTTCCTCCTGAATACTACCGCTTCGACAAAAATCCCGAATACCTGCAACTCAAGCGTAATTTTCAGATGCTCGAAGCGGCCGGAACGCCCAATCCGTATTTCAGCGTTCACGAGCGAGTGACCAACGACACGACGGTGATCGACGGCCGGGAGATGATCTCCTTTTCCAGCTACAATTATCTGGGCATGTCGGGCGACCCGACGGTCAGCGAGGCGGCCCAAGAGGCGGTTGCGCAATTCGGCACAAGCGTTTCGGCTAGCCGGCTGGTCTCCGGCGAAATAACCCTACACCGCGAGCTGGAAGCCGCCATTTCCGGCTGGCTCGGCGTCGAGGCCGCGATTGTGTACGTCGGCGGACATGCCACGAACGAGACCACCATCGGGCATTTGTTCGGACCCGGCGATTTGATTCTGCACGACGCGCTGGCCCACAACAGCATCGTCCAGGGCTGCATCCTCTCCGGCGCCAGGCGTCGCCCGTTTCCGCACAGCGATTGGCAGGCGCTTGACAAGCTGCTGGATCACTTGCGTTGCGATTATCGCCGCGTGTTGATCGCCATCGAGGGCGTCTACAGCATGGACGGCGATTTCCCCGACTTGCCGAAGTTCATCGAAGTGAAAAAGCGTCACAAGGCGCTGTTGATGGTCGACGAAGCCCACTCGATCGGAACGATGGGCGCCTGCGGCCGGGGTATTGGCGAACATTTCGACGTCAAACCGACCGACGTCGATCTGTGGATGGGCACCCTGAGCAAGTCGCTGGGCAGTTGCGGCGGCTACATCGCCGGCTGCAAGGAGGTCGTCGAGACCTTGAAGTACACGGCGCCGGGGTTCGTCTACAGCGTCGGCCTCTCGCCACCCAACGCCGCGGCCGCGCTCGCCGCGCTGCGTTTGCTGGAGGACGAACCACAACGGGTGCAGCGATTGCAGAAGCGGGCTCGGCTGTTTCTCTCGCTTGCCAAAGAGCGGGGCCTCAACACGGGCTTCAGCAACAACACGCCGGTGGTGCCCGTGATATTGGGCAATTCGCAACACGCCCTGATGCTCTCTCGCGCCCTGTTCGAGCGTGAGATCAACGTCCAGCCGATTCTCTATCCGGCGGTCGAGGAGAGCGCCGCACGGCTGCGTTTCTTCATCACGGCCGATCACACTTCCGACCAAATCCGCCAATCCGTCGACGCGGTGGCCCAGGAGTTGGCAAAAATTGATCCGGGCCATCTGACTCGGCCGCCGCAGGAGCCGACCCGATCAGACCAGACCGCGACGATCCAGCCACGATAATCGGAGCGATCAGCAGTATTTATGCAGATTCGCCAGTTTCTGTCGCGCCAAATCCCGTTGGCACGGTTGCTTCCCTCGACGGTGGTGTTGAGCGTGCGGCGGAAACGGCTACAATGAATAGTTATCTAGTCGTGTTCGTGATCTTTCTACCAGGGAGAGTGCCTTGCTCACAGAAAGTCAGGTCGCCAGGTCGTGGCGAACGCTGTTTTCCGATTCGGAAATTGCCGCAGACGCTTTTGAAAAAGCAGAGGTTTTGCTGGACGAGTTACGTCCGGAAAGTCCGCTACGTCATCGGCTGGGATGCGAGTTGGAGGAAATTCGCCGGTTGAGACAGGTCAACACTTAGTGGTTGATCTCGATCCCCATGTTGATGCCGTGAGCGAAAAAGTTCTCGCGGTGTCGCTTGAGACCCAATCCCGGCAACGTGTAGCTGATCATGTTGTTGGCTCGGCCGATGCGGTCGATGTAGATGCCGGTCCAGCCGAGCCGAAACGCGACATTGCGAGTGAACTGATAGTTTGTTTCGGCACGCAGCTCCACGATCGGGCTGAACTGCTCGAAGTTGATCGTCTGCGAAGTGTGAGTTGGGGTAAAGTTGATGAAGCCGCCTCCCGGGGCGCCTCCCTGGGCGAGATTAGCGTTTAGCGTGGCTTTTTGGAAGTTGAACGCCGGAGAGAAACGGCCTTCGATGTCGAACCGCCAGTCTCCGCGACGGTCGAGCCAGCGGATGCCGGCCTGCGGGCCGATAACATTGTTGCGAACCTCGTTACCCCAGTCGCTGTCGCCGAAGTCGCCGCCGACAGCCTCGACGCCGAAGTTGTCTTGCAGCTTGAAGTATCGTACGCCGTAGAGCAGTTCAATCGTTGAACCGTTGTGAAGCGGTTTCAGGCGAAGGATCTTCATCACTTCCCAGTTTTTGAGTTCCGATTGTTGCGATGCGGTCAGCGTGTCAAAAATCACGGGAGCCAAGAGCAGCGCGCCGCCCGGCCCTCCGGGATCGCTGAAAACAACGCTGGTCGCGGTGTCGTCGAGCGTCTGGAAGCGACCATGCGTGTCGAACACGGAGATGAGCCAGCCCTCGTTGCCATCGACGTAACCCAGTTCCCAGCGATTTCCCCAACCGCCGAGATCGCGAAGAAACCCGGTGTCGGCCGAATTCGAGAAACTCTCGAGCACGGTGCCGTTGTTGAATGTTTGCGTTTGGCCGTTCGCCCCAATGTCCATAGTGGAGGGGCTCTTAGGGATCCAATACAAACGATCGTAGTTGGCAAAGAAGCCCTCCTGTAGCCCCGGGTCGTTGCCGAACTCCTCGCTGTCGAACGGTGCGAAAGGGTCAAGGTCGTGTTGATACTCGAGGGGACCGAACGGCTGGTATTTTTGTGCCGTCGCCAGGCTTGCGCTTGTGAGCACGATGACTAAACTCACCAACCAGGTCGCTTTGCGATGGATCGCCATGGTCAATATCTGCCTTGCAGGAGAAATGGGTGTGTGTCAAGCGCCTCTCCATTGCGGAGAGCATCTGCACGGGTTGCAGCGGTAGTATCGGACGTGCCTGTCACGGTAGTTGAATAAGAGTGGTAAACTTTGCGGAAAACAGCGATTGTCCGGCCCCAGAACATCGAACATGGCCACTTGCTGGCGGAAATGCCCACTTGTCGGCAGAAAACGGCTCCCGCCCGCCGGCGGCCCGCATCGCAAAACCGCGGCCAGCTTGTTGTCCAGTCCACCCTCGTGGGGTATATTTCCAAAATGCCTCATAAAGCCGCGACCGCTGGTCGTGCCTAACAGCGCCGCTCACCGGCCCCGACGTCAACAGGAGAACACCGATGTTACGCTGCAAACAATTGTGTCTGATCGCCGTGAGTGCGTCGGTTCTGTTGGTCGTCGTCGCGCCCCGGGCGGGCGATGCTGCGGATGAGGGGAATCGAAAAACGAAAAAACCCGCGGCGCAAAAGGCCGCCCCGCCGGAACAGAAGAAACAGGGCAAGAAAAAAGAGCCGAGTCGCAAGTTTTTACGAGTCACACGCGACAAGAAAAAACAGCCGCTCGCGCTGGAGACCTCGATCACCCGCTACGTGCCGTCTGACAAAGACGCAGACGCCGTAACCGTCGATCTGATTTCGGCCGTTCACATCGGCGATAAGTCGTACTACGAACAGCTCAATCGCGAGTTCAAGAAATACGACGTGGTGCTCTACGAATTGGTGGCGCCGAAGGGAACCAAGATTCCCAAAGGAGGCCGCGGCGCGGGACGCAATCCGGTGAGTATGATGCAAAAGGGCATGCAGCGGATGCTGAAACTCGACTATCAGATGGATCGTGTCGACTACACGGTCAAGAATTTCGTCCACGCCGACATGACCCCCAAGCAGTTCGCCAAGAGCATGAAGGACCGTGGCGAAAGCGTGTGGAGCATGATGCTCAAGGCGATGGTGCAGGGCATGGCCGCGCAAGGCAATAAAGGCAGCGTGTCGGACCTTGACTTATTGATGGCCCTGTTCGACAAAAACCGCGCGCTGAAGCTCAAGCGGATCATGGCCCGGCAATTTGAGGATCTTGACGGCCAAATGCAAATGTTCAGCGGGCCGGACGGATCGACCATCATCACCGAGCGCAACAAGGTGGCCCTGGGAGTGCTCAAAAAGCAGTTGGCCGCTGGCAAGAAGAAGATCGGCATCTTCTACGGCGCTGGGCATTTCGCCGACATGGAGAAGCGGCTAATCGCCGACTTTAAGCTCAAGCACCACAGCGACCGTTGGCTAGAAGCCTGGGATCTGCGCGACCCGGGCCAGAACGCACCGCCAGCGAAGCAGCGGCGACTGAAAAAGCCGGCCCAGGCAAAGCCAGCCCAAAAGAAAACCTCGCTGCATCAATCGATCCAGCCGCCAATCGCCGCCTGAATCACTTGGGGTCGTAATCGTCGGTTCTCTGCCGACAATCTCTCCTTCCGGGAACTTCGCGTGCGGTCGTATTACTCCCGAGCTAGCTTCTGGTTTTCGCGCTGCGTCGATGACACGAAAAACAGTCTGTCAATCAGCCGCGGGGCGGAGCCCCCGGTTCATACCAGACGGCGGCAAGAACCGGGGGCTAACGCCCCGCGGCTGATGTTGCGGGGCGGAGCCTAGCCAATTCTCGCGAGATGCGGCATAATGTTGCCAGCGTCTTTCTTGCGCCGCTGCGCACCATTTCCTCCTAAACCCCGCAGTCAAAGAACACTATGAGCACCATTCTCGATATTCAGGGCCGGCAGATTTTCGACAGCCGGGGCAATCCGACCGTAGAGGTCGACGTCACCCTGGCCGACGGCACACTCGGACGGGCGGCCGTTCCCAGCGGCGCCAGCACCGGCATTCACGAGGCCTGGGAGCTGCGCGACACCGACGAGGCGGCTTACATGGGTAAAGGCGTGCTGAAGGCGGTCGAGCACATCAACGGCGAAATCGCCGAGAGTTTGGTCGGCCTCGAAGCCTGCGAGCAGGCTGAACTGGACCAGACGATGATCGACCTGGACGGCACCGAAAACAAGAGCCGGCTGGGAGCCAATGCGATCCTCGGGGTCTCGCTGGCGGCGGCCCGGGCGGCGGCGGCTTATGTCGAGATGCCGCTGTTTCGATATCTGGGCGGCACCTCGGCCCGGCTGCTGCCGGCGCCGATGATGAACATCGTCAACGGCGGCGAGCACGCCGACAATTCGGTCGACGTACAGGAGTTCATGGTCATGCCGCTGGGGTTCGACCGGTTCAGCGACGCGCTGCGCTGCGGCACCGAGATTTTTCATCATCTTAAAAAGGTGCTGCAAGACAAAAGCCTCAACACGGCGGTCGGAGACGAAGGCGGTTTCGCGCCCGACTTGGGCAGTAACGGCGAGGCGATTGACCTGATTCTGTTGGCCATCGACAACGCCGGTTATAAAGCGGGCGAGCAGGTGCAGATCGCGCTGGACGTGGCCGCCACCGAGCTTTACGACAGCGACAAGAAGACCTACGCCATCGACGGCAAGCACATCGACTCGGCCGGCATGGTCGATTTTCTCGCCGATTGGGTCGAGCGGTATCCAATCTGTTCGATCGAAGACGCCTGTAGCGAAGATGACTGGGACGGTTGGAAACTGCTCACGGACCGCCTGGGAGACAAGGTGCAGCTCGTCGGCGACGACCTGTTTGTGACCAACACCACAAGGCTGCAGCGCGGCATCGACGAGGGCATCGCCAACAGCATCCTCATCAAGGTCAATCAAATCGGCACGCTCACCGAAACGATCGACGCCATCCAACTCGCCGGCCGCCACGGCTACACCAACGTCATCAGCCACCGCAGCGGCGAGACCGAAGACAGCACCATCGCCGATTTGGCCGTGGCCCTGTCGACCGGCCAGATCAAAACGGGCTCGGCCTCGCGCAGCGACCGCATGGCCAAATACAACCAACTGCTGCGAATCGAAGAAATCCTCGGCGACAGCGCCCAATACGGCGGCCCGCTGTTTCCGAAACGGTAGATCTTTCTTCCTGGCAGACTACGGACCATGACAAAGAGCGGGAACAAGGTAACCCCCCCCTCTATCCCTCCGCTCATGCTCGCTTGCCACCAACCGCGTTGGGGCGTATACTGCGTGGTTTCCGCTGTCGAACCGGCCGTCTTCCGAACGACGACCGCGAGTTTTTTTCAGGGAGCCATTTGGCGATGACCATCGACAAAAGCCTACGAATTCGCCGCGGATTGTCGCGAACCCGAAACGTACTGAACCGGGCCGAACGCATCGAGCGGCTTAAATCGGCCGATCGCTGGCGCGAAGGTGACAGCCCGCTGGGGCTGGCCAAAGTGCGGGTTTTCCAGCTTGCCTTGAAAAAGAAGAAAAAGAAGGCCGCCGCGGATGAAGACGCCGAAGGCGAACCGACCGACGCCCCCGCGAGCTAAGCGCTTCGTCGATAGTCGTTGTTCGCTCCGCGAACGAAACGTGTCTCGTTCGCTCCATAAAGGAATCGTTTCGTTCGCGGAGCGAACAACGACTAACCACACCATGCAATATCAATTGCAGTACGGCAAGACGGGGTTGGAGGTCGAATTGCCCGACGACCGGGTTGTGCGGGCGCTGGCCTATAAAGAGACCCCGCCGCTGCGAGATCCCGTAGCGGTGCTCGGGCAATGTCTCGGGCAGCCGATCGGCACTCCGCCGCTGGCCGAATTGGCCCAGGGGCGCAAAGACGCCTGCATCGTCATCTGCGACATCACGCGGCCCGTGCCCAACGAAATGATTCTCACGCCGTTGCTGCGCACGCTCCAAGAGGGCGGCATCCCGCGCGAGCGGATCACGATTCTCATCGCCACCGGGCTGCATCGTCCGAACGAGGGCGACGAATTGATCGAGATCGTCGGGCAGCAGATCGCGGAGAATTACCGCATCGTGAATCACTTCGGACGAGACACGCAGCAGCACACGCACCTCGGCGAGAGCCCGCGCGGCGTGCCGATGTGGATTGATTCTCGCTACCTCGAGGCCGATCTGAAAATCACCATCGGGCTGATCGAGCCGCATCTGATGGCCGGCTTTTCCGGTGGGCGGAAGCTGATCTGCCCGGGCATCGCCGGAATCGAGACGATCAAGGCCTGGCACAGCCCCAAGTTTTTGGAGCATCCGCGGGCCGGCGAGGGCATGTTGGACGGTAACCCGGTCCACGAGGAAAACACCTGGATCGCCCAACAGGCCGGCTGCGATTTTATCGTCAACGTGGTGATCGACGAACAGCGACGGCCCTTGCACTTTGTGGCCGGCGACATGATCGAGGCCTTCGAGGCCGGTGTCGATTTCGTGCGGGGTGTCGTGGTCGATACGGTCGACGAGCCGGTCGACGTGGTGGTCACCAGCAGCGCCGGTTATCCGCTCGACACGACGTTTTACCAATCGGTCAAGGGCATGACGGCCGCATTGCCGATCGTCAAGCAAGGCGGCACGATCATCATCGCCGCCAGCCTGTCCGAGGGCATCGGCAGCGAGGAATTCCAACGGCTGTTTCGCGAGAATGAATCGCTCGATCAGTTCATGGAACGCATCCTCGCGGGCCAGTATTGGGTGCTCGACCAATGGCAAGCCGAGAAGCTGGCCGCCGTGCGTCGCAAAGCCAAAGTGAAAGTCGTCAGCGACGGGCTTGACGCGGCAACGCTCGACGGGCTTTTCGTCGAAAGCGCCCCCAGTGTCGAAGCGGCCGTGGCCGATTCGCTCGCCGAGTACGGACCAGAAGCGACCATCGCGGTCATCCCCAAGGGCCCCTACGTCATGGCCGAAGTGGCGTAAGTCGTTGATCGCTCCGCGATCAAAATGTTTCGATCGCGGAGCGATCAGTGACTCGCGGCTTTACATTCGCTTGCGGATTAGCCCGCAGCGGCTATTCGTCCTTGCTGTTTTCCGCCGGCCCCAGACACGTCCCAAAAATCATTCGCCCGGCGCTGGTCTGCAACACACTGGTCACTTCCAGCCGGACGGTTTTTCCGACGTGTTCGCGGCCGCCCTCGATGACGATCATCGTGCCGTCGTCGAGATATCCAACGCCCTGGCCGGCCTCTTCGCCGGCCTTGACGATCCGCACCGCCACGTCTTCGCCCGGCAGAAAGACCGGCTTGAGCGCGTTGGCGATGTCGTTCAGATTGATCACCCCGACGCCGTGCAGCTTGGCCACCTTGTTCAGGTTGTAATCGTTAGTGACCACTTTGCCCTCAAGATGCTTGGCCAGCAGCACTAATTTCAAATCGACCGACTGGCCGGCAAACTCGGGCAATTCGCGGTCGAACATGATCAGATCGACCTCCTTATTACCGCGCAGCCGATTCATGATGTCGAGCCCCCGGCGGCCACGGCTGCGGCGCATTTTGTCGGAACTGTCGGCAATCGCCTGCAATTCGCCGATCACGAATCGCGGCATGATTAACTGGTTGTCGAACATCTTCGTCTCGATCACGTCGGCGATCCGCCCGTCGATGATCACACTCGTGTCGAGCACGAGCGGCTTAAGCCCTTTGACTTCTTTCGAGAATTCGACATACGGAATAATGAATCGAAAATCGTCCTTGGTCTGAATCAACACGCTGATGCACGTGTAACAGAGAATCATGCCGATGCCGATGAACAGCGGCGTTCGATAGTCGAGTTTCTTGGCCTTCTCGGCGACGCCCGGCGCGTCGACCCACAGTGGACCGAGAGCCAGATGGACCACGTACGTCAGGAACAGCCCGACGATCATGCCGAAATAGACCGCCGTGATAATATCCAAGTGTTTCTTCCGCACCGACCAATCCGCCACGATGACCGCCCCGGCGGCGAACATCACGCCGGTAAAAATCAGCGGCGGAAACCAGCCGGGCTCCTCTCCCCAGGCCGGCAGCCACAGCATGCCCGAGGTGCTCAGCGTTACCGCCAGCGCCGAGGCAACCATCAGAAAGAAGCAGCGAAGGATAACTAGGGCCATGGGACGCGCCGAGTCTTTGCGGATGATCGTATCAGCGGAAAACCTCTATTGTAGTTTGACCCCCTCATGCGTGCCAGGGTACGCCAGGGGAAGATGCGGCGTGTATGTGCGGTTGAATTGTGGTGGCGGTTGGCGTCCGATGCTGATTTACTGGTGCGGGCCATCTTGCGGGCCAGCGCTTCGCCTTGCGGAGGAAATGTGCCCGACCCGCCGCTTGACAACGGCGGTTTCGCCGCGAAGATGTAAGGCAACCCATTCATAGTAGGCTGCTTCGGCGTCTTCTCGGCTTAGCATTCCAAAGCGATGGCGCCTGGGCGAGCCGGTTTGAGGGTCGCGAAATGATACCTGACAGATGTAGCGAAAGGCGACCTTCGAGTTGTAGTGCAGAGAAAACAAGAAATGTAGTTCGTCAAGTCAAAAAACCCCTTCGTCCCCGTAGCACAACTGGATAGCGCGTCGGCCTCCGAAGCCGAAGGTTAGAGGTTCGAATCCTCTCGGGGATACTGACTTACGTCGAGTCCGCAAGGCCAACACTCCATAAACACTCCACATCAGTTCGCCTTTCGCTCCAGGAACTCCGGCACGTAGACTTCGTCGGCCGCCTTCTTCATCTTGCGGGCCGTCTCCACGTATCGCATGGTCGTCTCGATATCCTTGTGCCGCATCTTTTTCTGCAGGACCGGCAGCGGCAGCCGGTCGCAGTTCTCCGTGGCATAGGCCCGCCTCAGGTCGTGCATCCCGTACAAGTGGCACGTGTCCGTACATTCGTGCTGCTGCTGAATGATGCACGGCAGCTTGATCTTGGCCGCCTGCTGGATGCGGTGGAACTGCACGTCGAACGTCCGCAGGTCGTGCGGCCAGGGAAACACGTGCAACTCGAAGCTGGGGATCCTCTGGATGTGCTCCATGGTGACCTCCGGCAGGAAATCCATCGCGTCACGGATTCCCTTGTTGTCGGCCGCCCGTGTCAGCACGGCCCCCGTTTCGAGGTCCAGGTCGTCGCGGCGGAATTCGAGGATTTCCTCTTTCCGCCAGCCGGTCGTCACCGCAAACACCAGGATCGCTTGCCACCACTGGCTCGGTTCAAAGGGCAGCCCTTCCGGCATCGTAGCCACATCACATTTCCCGTAGATCGCCTCGAAATGCTCGGGCCTGACCGGTCGCGGCAGAACCTCCGGCAGCTTGATTTTGCGGAACTTCGGCACGACCGGAAGATAGCCCCAGTCGTGCGCCACATTCAGCATCGCTCGAATCGCTCGTAGCTCCTTGTCGATCGTGTGCGGGGCGACCGTCGATTTCGGCTTGCGGCCGCGCTGTTTCCGTCGCTTGGCAACGTAGTCGTCAATCGTGGCCGTTTTGATCTTCGCGACCTTGACAGGCTTGGCGATCTTCTCAAAGTGACCGATGGAGATCAGCGTCTCCGTGCGGCCCCGTGGTTTGCGGCCAGAGAGGATTTTTTCCTCAAACTCCCGCCGAAACTCAATCCAGGTCTTGTCTACCGTCGTCTGATACAGGCCGGCGGCCAACTCCCCTTCCCTGCGGCGGCGGAATTTGTCGGCTTGCGACTTGCTGCCGATCCGCTTGGAGCGCTTGTTTCCATCAGGGTCGTACCAGCCGACTGACCAAGGGGCCTTCGCCCCCAGCTTTTTCCTTTGGCGGGTGTCTTGGAATAGCCATGCGCGTGACATAGTGATGCCCTCATTTCGAGATTCGGTTGTCAAAGAACACGTCATGGGCACCGTAGCGCGAATTTGAATTAGTGGTCAAACGTGCCGTTGGCGACGGAGGAAAGCCAGCAACTCGTCGTGGGCGTAGAGGATTCGCTTGCCCACTCGGGAGCCTGTGATTTCCCCGCGGAGTCGAGCGTCTCGCAGAACGTGCGGACGCACCCCGAGCAGGGCGGCGGCTTCAGGCGCGGGATATGCCAGCTTGCCGCTGAGCTTTTGGCGCTGGGCTTCCAGCCGCTCCAGCGTGGCTGCGACGATCATCTCCACCAGCGGGCGGAGGTCGCCTTCGTCGAATGCGAGTTGCATGGGACCAGGAAATGAAAACGGACCGCAGGTATGCGGATACCCGTGGTCCGTTCATTGCCTTGGTAGATAGGTCACACGACCAAGGCCCAAGGTTCGCGTTATTTTGCCCGTCGGCTACTTGTCAGTGGGGTCTCGCCCGATATATTGGATGATGCTACATGATCGTCGTATGGCCACGGGCTCGCTCAAAACGCGGAGCCTGTGGTTCGTATCGTTGCCTCTGTAACCTGAGGCCCGCTGCTAAAGCGTGGATATGGTTTTCCAGTGGTGATGGTTGTGTAGCAACGCTAGAGCGTGGGCGGGTGCCGTGGCCTTTCTCTCCTAGGGGAGGCGTCACGTGTCCCAGTCCACCACAAAGCGTTCCCGAATACGGGCTTCCCGACACAAGCGTTCGCGTCAGCGGATGCGGCATTTGTTGCGGGTAGACTGTTTCGGAACGCGGCTCCGCTTGCCCCACCGTGGGCAAAGGAGTTAAGACAAGCCCGCGATGCTGCCTTCCCGGCGGTGTCGCGGGTGTTTTTCGTCACACGGCCACCTTCACATTGCCACAGCCGCGCGTTGGAATTCCTGGCGGAGTCGAAGCAGCAAATTCCGGAGACCGCCATCGCAGAGAGTCGCTACCCCTCGATCGCTATGTCGTCGAGATCCGGAGCAGCAAAACGGGGGCCGCTATTTTGCAGCAAGCCGGGTCACCGGCTGGCTCGCCAAAACGTCGATGCTGCCCTCAAAGCGAGCGCCAATCAGGCCAACGCCAATTTGCCGGGCGATAAGCGGATTCACCTGGCCGCTCATCTCCTACGCCACACCAACCTACGCAAGACCGCGAACGAGTACGGCGTGCAGTACACCAAGGAGCAATCCGGCCACGCGTCGGACCGATACATTTGGAGATACATGCAGCCGTTCGACCAGGACAAGGGGCAAGCCCACGAGGATTTGTTCTGAGCAACCATACGCAGGGCGTTTCTGCAATGTCGGTTTGCCCAGCCGGCTGTTCATCGTGCATACTGCACATGAACATGTCTCAGCCGAGTAAAACACAGCTGCCCACGTTGTCATCCGGATCACGCCAGGCGTGGCTACTCGCCGGAGCGGCACTAATTCCGCATGTGTTGATGATGACATTCTATGCGAGGGGCGGATACCTATTTATCGCGATCTACGACATCCTGGTCGCCGTGACCTACGTGACGCTGAAAACCTCACGTGAGTTCTTCCCGAACCAGCCCGTGCTGGTGAGGCACTATTTACACTACTTATTCCGGATAGGCTTGCTGTTCGCCATCTTGCTGACAGCCGGAATCGCTTTCGAATGGGGAACGAGGCAGATTCCCGATACTCTTTATTATAGTTCTGACATTGTGATGTGGTCGACCGATATTCACGATTTCTTGCTGTTATTACCGTATTTGATTAGCTGCGGGATGCTAGAACTGTTCGGACGGGCAGATGGCGTTTGTTACTAGGGCCACGTCTAGCACGACGCAAACGGTAACACGTCACCATCCACATCAGTGCAACAGCAGCTAGGGCTCTTGCTGACGGCTCCGGCACCGCCTCCGCAGCCGACGCCGCTTCCGGCGATGGCCCCGGAGCGGGTCCCGTCCAATCGGCAAGCAGCAGCGTCAAGTCCGCGAAGTTGACTGGGCTGTTTGTCGGATCGACGACGTTCCCGAATTCAGAGCCGACATTTTTATTCCAGTTGGCAAGCAACAGCGTCAAGTCCGCGAAGTCCACGAACCCGTTGCCGGTCAGGTCGCTCAGAAGCAAAGAACTCGCGAACACATAGCCTGTATTGATATTGGTGATGGAAACACTTGAGGACTCAGCGGAGAAAGGGTCGAGTCGGAAGGCCACGACGTGATAACCTGGCTCACTTTCCGGTAGTCCCAATATGTATTCCTGGTCGCCTGCTAAGGCGAACCGTTCGTCGATCGTTGCCAATACTGCGTCATCCCAGTAGACCGCTAGTAGGCCTTCCGCTCTCGGTTGACTCGTGAATTCAATCGAAAACGTCATCAAGTTTACCGGCTCGTCCACGACAATGCCGGCGGCCAACCAAGCCGGTGATGCAGACTGCAGGTTAATTTGATTGCCTGCCACAGCCACCGTTCCTTCAGTGGCAATGGGCAGTGAATCGATCGCAAGCACTGGATCTTGTCGTATGCTTAGCGGTGGTACTGATCGTCGGCTCGGCATTGGGGCTGATTCAGTTAATCGTATTGTCTGGTTTACGGCGTAGTCCTCTACGCCACCGGGATTCCACGCGTTCCCCATGAAGCCTGCTTCGCGAGACAGTGGGAAACCATAACGGCTGTCAGCCGTAATCGTGTTGCTGTAAAAGACACGCGGCCAGGAATGGTCCTCAACATTATCCGGTTTGACGAGCCCAGTGATATCCACGTTGTACACTTGCCGTAATTTCGTTTGGGTAGATGGCACGATATCTCGGTTGAAATAATGTTCGGCCCATGCTGCGTTTTTCGCGACACGGCCATACCAAGGCCTGTCGCCTCTCGGGACAAAGGCGTCAAGATACGTTAAGTGAATGCTTGTACTGGCCGAGAGCAACTGTACCTTCTCTGCGGCGGCGGTGATAAGCCGTGCCCCTGCACTATGACCTACGAAGTGGATGTGGTCGTAGTCGAGATTGGCCAGTTGTGCGCCGAGCGCTTCGCCGTGTGCTCTCGCATTTTTATAATAGAGGCCGTGTGAGTCGTCCGTCCAATTGTAGGCAACCACTGCCCAGTCATTTTGCTCGCCGCGTTCTCCGATGTGGCCTTCAATCGCGGACTCCATCCCTCTGACCCAACCATTAAACTTTTCCAAGTCGGTGTTTCTACCGTGCGTGATTATAACTAGGTTACGTTCACTAGGCGGATCGGTGAGCATGCTGTTGACGCGCGGTTGTGGCGGCAGTGTCATCCGATCAGCTCGATAAAGAGCATATCGCTCGCTCCAACAACAACCCTGCTGATGGACCGCCGCGAATACAACACTACTTCCCTCAATCGACTGTCCAAAGATATACGGATAAGTCAGCCGCTTGCCACCAAGCTCGGTGCCTGACTTGATGACCGGCAGAATCTCACCGTCAATTCTTGCGTACAGGTCGAATCCAACCGAAGGGGGCGAGGGTTGAGGCGTCGACTCAAACACAACATTGCCGCTGTGTATTCCAACACCACCATGGGGGCCAAAACGCAGGTCCGTATCCGGAGCTTGCATCGTTGTATCAACGACTCGCTGCAAATCGCTGCCATTGCTTACATACACGCCGACCAACGCGCCACCCGCCCCGTAGCCGGTAAAAACGATCGTGTCGTTGTGCTGTGCGGCCGTTCGCGAGTGCCCCAACGACTGAAACCGCTCTCCGCCTCCCTCTGGTATCGCTGTGGTTGTGTCAGCGATGACATTGATGGGGCCGCCTGATGATGACTGATAGATGCCTCCGGGTGCCACGAACGTGACCGTGCGTCCGTCGCTGGATTGCCAGAGACTATCACCGAAGCTTCTTTGAAACTTCTCTCCGGTCGTCGGATTGATCGTATTACCATCGACAATCTTAATGGGCTCTGCTGACTCGGGCGCAGAAAGCAAAATGCCCTCACCATTGACGGCACGCCAATTAGCCACAAAGGCGACGTTGCCATCACGAATAGCAACCCCGGGGAAGCTAGAGAATTCGTTCGTTGTCCCCGGCGCAAAATCGTCCCGTTCGACGACGGATTGTATCTCGGAGCCCGCACGCAGATAGACGCCATCTATATGGTCACCGCCAGCCGCTCGAAACGCGACCTGACCATTGTCAACTGCTGGGAGCCCGAATGGTCCGGTTAACGGGTTGACGTGGCCCTCGACCCGCGTATTCGTATCAGCTACGACGCCATACGACGTGCCATCCCAGGTGTAGATGCCACGTTGATTGTTCTCACCCCACCCCACGAAATAGACTATGTTGTCAAAGATTTGCGGGGCATTTATATCCGTGAAATTGCCGTCGCCGTTCGGTATCGGCGTGTTCAGGTCAACGATTTTACGGAACAAGAACTGAGCAGCGGCAGGCTTGCTGAAGATAACGGAGAGCACGACGCCCGTCGCACAGAATAGCAGTACTCGTCGCATGTTCGTTCCCCCTCTGGCTTGCCAGCCGACTTCCGATCGCCTATCACAACGGCCCACGCGGAAGCCTCGCGCCGGCTTGTTGTATGTCCGCACATGTCGACTGGGTTTCCACCCCGTCGAGTTTCGTTGATTGCTCCTGCCGCCGCTGACTGACCCTCAACCGCACACGCGTGAATTGTCAACCGCGCATTATAGTAGAATGGTTAGTGACTTACACCACCGGTCTCCCTTTTCTTTGACGCCAGCGGGCACCATCAGGCACCCTAGGAAGTTGTACCTTTCCAACTTCCCGTTTCTCCACGAGGTGCCCCCATGCGTGTTGACCCCGCTGACGGGACGTGCCGCTCGTGCAGCGGCTGTCTCAAGATAATTGCTGCCGATGACGCCACAATGACCGTCGACGCTGTTGTGACTGACCGGTTTTTTCGGAGAATCCATCGCACTGCTATGCGACTCCTGATACCTCCCGAATTCGGCCGTTGCCGCAGGTCAGTCTCAATAAGGTTGCTTTACCATCGTTGCCTGTGGCACGCTTTAGGTGATGCGTAAACCAAGCTCAGTACAATCACCGCAGCTAAAGCAAATACGCCTAGCCTATAAGCGATATCCAGGCGAATGGTTGGCGGTTGATCCCCACACCTATCGGGTGCTCAGCCACCATCGCTCTCGTGACCGGGCTAAACTCGTGGCCGAAAAAAGTGGCGTACCGCACCCGCAACTCATGCAGGTGCCGAAAGGATCGCGGTTTTTCGTCGGTGCGTCGTAAACGCCCCGGCATGGTTTTCCCGTATCTGCCTGATGACCAGTACACCGGCGATCGCCGCTGGTTGCCGCGACTGCCAGTAACCATTCGTGAGCCCGCTTCCGCAGAACAAGTTGTTGCCTTGGTTGATTCGGGCTCTGAACAAAATGTCTTTGGTGCTGACCTGGCAGACCGCCTCAAGATTTCTCTGTCCAGCGGCAAGGCCGTCACCATCGTTGGCGTCGGTGGCGGTGAGGCAAACGGACAACTGGTGGTTGTCGAATTGCAGCTCGGCACCCATCGGTGGGCCGCCCCCACTATCTTCGCCTCCGTGTTGAATGACCAACCCGGTATCCTAGGCCGAGCTGGTTTCTTTGCCTTTTTCACCGTCACTTTCCGTGAGTATCGCCGCGAACTTGCTGTTCGCAGGCACACACGGTCGGCGTCCACTTCTTCAAGTAACACTGCATCCTGGTGACGGACGTATCCGCCAGAAACTTCGGAATCCTGATCGCTTATATCATCCCAGGCTTTGCCGTCGTCGCGACGATTAGTCCTGACGTGCCGATCATTCGCTTCTGGCTGGGTGGGTCGTCCGTCGGCACGCCGACCATCGGCGGCTTTCTCTACGTGACGCTCGCCTCCGTCGCCTTCGGCATGGTGGTGAGCGCCGTGCGCTGGCTGTTGCTCGATTTCGTTCACCACCACACCGGCATCCGGCGACCGGAGTGGGACTTTTCCTTACTCCAACGCAACCGTGCTGCGGTTCTCACATTGGTCGAACAGCACTATCGTTATTATCAATTCTTTGGCAACTCACTGATCGCGACATTGCTGGCAGCGACGCGCCCAGCGTCGTTGCACGCCTTCCTACCGACATCTCCACCGGTCGCACTCGTCGTCATCGTCCTGCTTCTCATTCTGCTCTTTGTCGCCTCGCGAGACGCCCTGCAAAAATATTATTTGCGCACGACCGCCTTACTGGGCGAAGACCGCCCAACGCGACCAAAGTGACTTCGTGACGCCACTCGCGGCGTCATTCCAACAACTCTGTTGGCTCGCATTTCGCGTGTCTGGGACCACCAACCGTTATGAGTGGTCGCTGTCTCTTTTCGGTTTCAATGTCCGCTCGGCGGAAGTGCGCGTCTTTAGTCGTTTCTTGGCAGCACCAGTGCGACCGGGACTCTTTCTCTTGGTCTGTCCGACCTTGGGCATACCGTTGGTCATCGTATCCCTCGCTTTCGTTTCTGACAGGAAGACCTCCATGGCGAATGTAGACGATCATCTGTATAGATATAATCTGTAGATGAACCGTCTGCAAGTGGTCAGACTGGGCCACTATGGCAAGAATCGAAGAATCCTTCGGCGCGGCTGTACGTCGAAAGCGGCAGAAACTGGGCCTCTCGCAGGAGGCCTTCGCCGACCGGGCCGGCATTCATCGAACCTATGTCAGTTCCATTGAACTGGGCAAAGTCCAGGTCGGCATCGGCATTGCCCAAAAGCTGGCGGATACCCTCGACGTACCCCTAAGCAAGATTTGGCGGGAAATCGAACGAGAACAGGCGCGTAGCAACTAGCCAGCATATCGCCCAGCGCACATCGGTTGAGATCGCCGACGCCCGGGCAACGTCGCCGTTAACGGCAGTCGCGCGGCCGGTACGCATCACTTCCCCAGCGGTGCAAGCGGAACGGCCCAAACCTCCGTCGACCGTGTTGCCATCAGCCGAGCGCTGCAACAGCACGGCTATCTTCCTGTCACGAGCAGGATCGTTACTGGGCCAATTTAACCCGGCGGCGCGGCAAACTTTTCGTGGACACCACATTTGACGGATCGCTCGACACTGAGGCATCCTCAAAGCACCGTTCGTTCACAACCTATCCTCTGAACTTGGGAGTATCCGACATGTCCGAATCGACGAAGCCTCAGAACAAGCCGGAATTATCGATCGGTCCCTTTGCCGGTGGCATTGGCGTGGCCGTGTGGCGCAACGACGTGCAAACCGATGACGGCCCTCGCACGATCCGATCGATCACGATTGCGCCGCGCCGCTATCGCGATAAGACAACAGGTGAGTGGAAGGATTCCGACTCCTATCGCCCGATCGATCTGGCGGCGCTCATCCTCGCCCTGCAAAAGGCCCAAGAACACATTTACACGAATCCGGTGCCCGGCCAGGAACAAGAGCAGGAGCACGACGATGGGCAAACGAAGTTCTAGCCGATCCTCAACCGCCGCCGACGTGGCTGAATTGCGAGTCGCCGTTGAGCACTTGGCCGATCACGTCCAGTGTCTCACGCAGGCCATTGATGAACTGGCTGACCAGTTGCAATGGCGCAGTCGCCAGACACGCGGCGACGACGTTCACGCCGGCCCCGTCGTCCTGACCAGCATGCCTGTCGATCCGACGGCCGAGGACTGGCAAATCAATCGATATTGCGCAGAAGACTTGCCGGCGGCCCTCGCCTCCACTAAAGCGCCGTCGCCTCAACAGACACTTTTTGAGTGACGCTATTGCTTGCCGAAGTTCATTTGGCTGACATCGTGCGGCTCAAGAAGCCGAACCGTACTCCCCTACCCATCGCTCGTCCCTACCGAAACGAGCGACTGACCACCCTGCGGTGGTCTTTTTCTTGCAAGACACGGATCGGGGCGTGGGCATCGATTCCCGTGATTGCTGGCTCCCCTATCTTCAGCGGAACACAGATCATTTCAGCACGCGGGCGAGCATCATTTCTGTGTTTGACGTCGATTACAAACCTGCGCTACGGTTTCTCCACCTGTTCTTTTTTCAGACACGTCGGCGACGGAGCCGTCGATTATTACATTCCCCTTCTGTGAATACCTGGAGGTGACCAATGCCCACTGGCCAAGCTGATGCTCACGACCTGATTCCTGACTCGCTGAAAGAAAAACTCCCGTCGCTCTATGCAACGCAGAACGAGCCTGATCCGATCGCCCAAGTTAAGCTCTTCACGCCGGACAGCTCCTGGACATGGTATGTGACCGAGTACGATCCGGCCGACCGCCTCTGTTTCGGCCTCGTCGTCGGCCACGAACGCGAGTTGGGCTATTTCTCCCTGGACGAGCTGCTGTCGCTCCGCGGTCCACTGAGGCTCCCCGTTGAGCGTGACCTTTACTGGCAGCCAACGCCGCTGTCCAAGTGCCACTAGCCGCCTCCACGGTAACCGAAGGACTCCACCATGACACAGTACGAATGCGACCAATGCGGGGCCTGCTGCCAAGGTCAGAGGTGTTATCCATGGCTCAACCCGAAAAGACGTTCCGCATCGGCCGCTGCTCGGCGTCGGTGTTCATCAACACCTTCCAGAGCAACGAAGGCGAGAAACGCACGTTTCGATCCGTCTCCCTCCAACGACGCTACCGCGACGGCGACGAGTGGAAAACCTCGACCAGCTTCACCCTCACCGACGTCCCAGCCGCTATCGCCGTCCTTCACCTGGCGATGCAGCACATCGCCAGCCGCGAAGCCGACGTAGGCAATTAGTCCCCGTCTCCACTCTACGCCCCTCTCCCCCGCTGAGTCCCCACGGTTTCAGCGGGTTTTTTGTTCCCGCTATTCCGTCGATACGGCGCTGTCGTGCGCGTTGGGTTTGACGGCACGCGGATTCTCACCAGTACCGCTTGGCCGCCTCCCAGTGGCAGCCGCACGATACCACCATTTGGCAACTCGATTTCCACCGGAGAAGCTTCGAGTGTGATCGGCACGAATGCCGCTTCCCCCGACTCGGCTCGCTGTTGAGTAGTTTTCTCAGCGACCATTCCGATCGCGAAGGAATCGGGGTTCCAACTTGGTTTGACAGGGGCTATCGCCGCAAACAAATGATGCATAGAATCTCTGATTAGTAGCCCAAACTGTGGCGAAAGGACTAGACCTTAACCAAGCGTACTCGTCTCGCTGAAAATACGAGAAAACTCGAAACCTTCCGTGGTTTTGCGGGTCTAATGGGTGTGAAGACAATCCCGTTACCGCGAAACATGGAGGGTTTCGAGTG
>JADFKK010000018.1 GCA_022564995.1 Planctomycetota bacterium
TCTTTTTCATCCGAGGACCGTTTCGATAGATTGGGCAAACATTCGAGCATCTGGTAAACTCCTTACCAGTACGCTCCTACCGAAAATCCAAAATTCAGTCCATACCAATTCGCCGCTGAGTAGTTACCTTTTCTCATTCATTCTCTGTAACCGTTCACGAAATGATGAACCGCGTCGCTTTGACTCCAAGTAGAATTGATGACGCGATGAAGAAAAGCACAAACTCCTAGTTTCTTTGCCACCAATACACGCGTGCCGAGCAACTTCCTTCCTTTGCGATCTTCGAGACCTTCTGTTCAAAAACTTTTGTTTCAGAAACCATCCATCCGGTTTGTCGAAACCTAAAACGGAGTCAGATGCGCCGACTTATTAGCGTTCATCAGCGTTGATTAGCGGTGGTCTGTTTCAATCCCCGTGAACGGTTACATAAATACCAATACGCAGCGCAAGTGAGTTAGCCTTCTTGACACACTCGCTTGCGCAGCGTGCTCGTATTAGTTTTCATCTACCGCTCGCCTAAGCAGGGCAGCCGGAGCCGGATCAAAAACAGCCGCGGGACTTGCGCCCCGCGGCTGATTTCATCTAAGTTTAGGCATCGAAGACGCGTTAGGCGTTCTTGCGTCGGCGGCGGCCGAACACGCCCAGGCCCAACATGCCGATCAGGCCAAGCACGATGGTCGACGGCTCGGGAATTTCGTTTCCGAAGAACTCGATTTCGCTGATGGCGAAGAAGGCGCCCCCGACCGCGCCGGTTGCGTCGGTCTTCATGCGGAACTGCGTGAAGGCTCCCAGCGTATTGAAGTCGACGTTCACATCCCATCGGATCACTTGATTGCGAGCGGTCCAAGGCCCTGCATTCGGATCGTTCTGCGAAAAGATATCGGTCCAAGTGTTGCCGTCGTTAGATCCCTGGATCTGCCAGACCCGCGGATCACGATTTGGTGTGTCGTTGCTTGAGGTGACGGTGAAGTGCGTCAGGAAGTATGATTTATCGAATTTGGCACCAACAATCTGCGGGAACGCAGATCCGCAGCACCACTTGGCGGCGCCGCCGCCGTCAACCAGATTATCAAACACGTTGAAGGCAAATTCGCCGCCACCGAAGCCGGGCTCGTCGCTGGAAAAGAACTCGGCGTCGAATCCGGCAAGATTCGGCGGAGCATACGCGTCCTCGTTACCATCATCTCCCAAATCCGTCAGATCGTTGCCGAGCAGCGCCGCGGTGCCGGTTCCCAAAATCGTTTCCGCCAGAGCGGCACGCTCAAGCATCACGCCAATGGCGAGCATTGCGACAAGTGCGATGGCAAATCGGGTCTTCATTATTCGTCTCCAGGCATCGAAAAAAATAATTCCGGGGGTCAGTCGAACGACCAACTCACCCCGTTATTCTAATCAAGGGAATTGCCGACGCAAGGAAATTGCGAGAAAGTATCAGAAATAACCGAAGCGGGCCTAGAGACGTGCCCCGTGCCAAGTTGTCGCCACACTGGCTGACTGCTATCTTTCGCCCTAACCTGTTGCTGCTGAATCACTTAGGTGGTATCGGCGCGCCCTCGGTCACCCGCGACACGCCACTGCTCCGCTACGGCCGGCCTTTTCCTTGCATCAGCAATTGCAGGTTTTTACGAGCTTGTTGGTAGTCCGGATTCAATTCGAGGGCTCGGCGAAGGGCTCGCTCCGCCTCGTCGAAGCGTTCCAATTGGATCAGCGCCACGCCCAGATTCGCATGAGACCGCGGAAACGAAGGGTCGACGTCGATGGCGATGTTCAGTTGCTCGACCGCGTCGGCCGCGCGATTGGATTGCATCAGGGCCACGGCCAGTTTGTTGATGGCGTCGGTGTTACGCGGCCGTAATTCGACCAGCCGGCGAAACCTTGTCTCGGCCTCCTTCGGTCTTCCCGAGCGGATCAAAGTCTCGCCCCGCGCGGCGAGTGTCTCCGCGAGGCGTTCTCGCGCCGTGGGGTGACGGCGGTCAAGGGCAAGCGTCTTCTCCAGATACGTGATGCTCTCGTCGAGTTGGCCCGCGGCGGCCAACAAACCGGCATAGCGGAAAACGGCGTTCACGTAAAATACCGGAGGCGGGTCGGCTTTCAGATTGTAGTCAACGAGGATCTTATAGTGCTCGGTCGCCACGTCTCGCTCGCCCCGGTCTTCAGCCAGCTTCGCAAGCAGGTAGTGCGCCTCGCCATCGCCGGGTGCCAGTTCCACCGCCTGCTTCGCGGCCCGATAGGCGTCGTCGGTCTTGCCGGCCCACAACATGACTTGCGCCAGGTTGCGCATGGCTTTGCCCTGCCGCGTGTGGTCGATGTCCTTTTCGACGCGGGTGGTGATCTTTGCAATGGCCTCTTCGCCCCAGGAGCCAGACAGCTCGATGAAATCCTGCTCCGCCAAAAAGTCGACGAGTTCCAGGGCCAACCGGCGATGGCCTCGCACCGTCGGATGCACGTGGTCGAGAAACAGATTTTCGCCCGGGATTCCCTGCGGCGACTCTTGCTCGGCCAGCGCGGCAAAGTCCAACACCGGAACGTCACGCTCGGCGGCCACCTCGCGCAAGATGGCTCGCATCGTCGTCAATGCCCGCAAGGGGCAAATGTCGTTATCCCGCGCCGCTTCATAAGCCTTCTTGGCCTCCTCATGGCGATCGAGCGCGTCGAGCACGCGTCCGTGAAGATAGTGCAGTCCGGCGTGTTGATCGTCGATGGCCAACGCTTCGTTCGCTTTGGCCAACGACTCATCCAATCGTTTCTCATGTAGTGCCTCGGTCGCCTCATCCAGCAAATCATCGCAGCGTGAAACGTCGGCCGCGCTCAGGCCGTCGCGATGCTGGCTCTTAAACGGCGAACAATGGCGCAGGTTGGACGCCGGCGTGATGAAAATCAGCTTAGCGCCCGCGACCCGGGCGATTTCCACCATGCGGGCCAGATTGTAGCGGTAGTGGGCAAGCACCTGAGCGCTGAACTCCTCGTCGCGGCGGTACTCCTGGGGGCCGACCGATTGATCGAGGATCGTGTTGACTTCGCTCGGCAACACGTCGGATCGCCCGTCGTCCTTGCGGGGGCGGGGCTTGAGCATGCGCTGGATGGCCGAATAGGTGCGGGTGTGGCCCAGCAACACGCTCAGCCCGCGAATGGGAGCGGGCATGTCGATGATGTCGGCGTAGGTGCGGCGTTCGAGAAACTCGTTGTGGCCGGTGTAGACGATGAATAGATCGGGCTCGTAATCGGAGAGTTCTTCCATGACGACCGCCACGCGGTAGCTGGCGTAGCTGATTCCGCCGGCGTTGACGAGCTGCCACTGGCGCGAAGGATCGGCCTCGGGCAGCATTTCGCGCAGCCAGCCGCAATACGACGTGGCGTCGTCGTAGGGTCGGCCGAATGTCGTCGACCCGCCGAGGCAGAAGATGCGGGTGACGCCGTCGTCCTTGCGTTTGGGGAAGCTCTGATCGTTAAAGAAGCGGCGCTTGTTTTCGGCGGTAACCATCTGCGTCTGGCCGTCATCGTCTTCCGATTCGACAAACAGCGGCACTCGTGATTCGAAACCGACGTAGGGGTCTTCTTCGTACAGCAACGGCCGGACGCCGACGAGCGTGAGTAGCAACTCCACGACTGCGAAGAATCCGATGCAAGCGGCGGCGGAAAACAACAGCTTCTTGCGCCGGCGGAACTTGGGCCGCCTGACGGAATTCGCCGGCGAGCGGTCCGCGCTGGGAGAGTCGTCGTCTGGGGAGCGGTTCTTACTCGTTGACATGGCCTGCGTGACCGAAAAATGATGGGTAGAGGCAGGCGGATGCGGACACTCGCGGAATAAAAACGGCGTCGCCAACCTGACCCCGAGGATCAATCTGCATTATAGCCGAAAAACCGCTAGTGCTACGTCAAGTATGAATTTGAGGGAGTCGGATAGTCGTTGATCGCTCAGCGATCGAAACGTTTCGTTCGCGGAGCGAACAACGACTATGCAAACGAAAACAGGGCTCGTCGCGGTTGGCGACGAGCCCTGTGTGTTTTCTTGAGGATAATTGCCGTCGATAACTACCCGTTACGGCGGCGACGGCGGAATCCAAAAGAGCTGAGGCCGAGCATTCCCAGGATCGCCAGGGTGATGCTGGTGGGCTCCGGAATCCCCGGTTCCACGTCAAAACTCACTGCATCGTTGGCGCCTTCATGCGTGAACGATGCCATCGATAAAGACTTCGAGTTCCGATAGGTGGAAACGCGTGTCCGGCATCTCGACTTTCGTAATACGGACAAAGCGGCCAAACTCAGCGCGAGCAACCTGCATCGTCGCGAGCGCCAAAAAAGCGGTCAAAGCCGCACATGTTCCCAATCGTTTCATTTCGTATCTCCAGTCAAAAAACACGGAGGATAGAGAGGCGAGTCTAGGTCGATCAAAAGAGCCAATTTCATTTTATTGTAGTTCAGGTTTTTCAGGTTGCAACGAAAATGTGGGATTATTCTAAGAAAAAACCGAAAAGGCTCATGTTGTTGAATTCCGAAAAAGTTGCTTTTCAGACGCCTGAATCAGCGTGAAAAGGGGCGAATCTCCGGGATTCCCAAGAATCCGCCTCAGTCGCCCTCCCTTTTGTGGTGGCACGATCGTCGGCATCACGCGCGAACGGGCCAAATGCGGCCCAATGTTCTAGGCAATTTGGCGGCTTGGAAACGGTTGCAGCGATCGAACTGAGTCGCCGAGACAATCGCGACGATACAACGCGATGGAGGGGTGGGTAAGGCAATACGCTGGTCCATCCCATTTTCTAGCCGATTCCCGGGAGACCACTCTGATGCGTTGGGCCATTCTGATTGCAGTGCTGGCGTTCGGCACGGCAGGAAATGTTGATGGGGCGGAGTTTTCTTTTGCCCGCACGAATCGAGGCGGAGCGCCTGAGAGTCGTTTCGTGGCATCGCTAGTTGTCGGTCATCAATGCGCAGCCTGCAAGTGGAGTCAGCCCTATCCCTGCGCGGCCTGCGCTCGGCGCGTGCGGTGGGCGTATCACGGGCCGTACTATCGGCGGCCATTTGATTATCGCAGAAGCTTTGATTTTCCGTGGTCGTATGCGCCGTACCGTCCGGCGGCGTATTGGGTGAGCGACGAAGCATCGGGGCCGGTTGATGTCGTGCCGCCGCTGCCAGCGCCCCCGCCCGCGCGTTGATCGCGAAAACTTTCTCGATGTCGCCCGATCTACTCGTGGCGGGGCGCGACCAGCGGTCGCGGCTTTATGATGGGATGGGGCGATTCACGTTTATATTGCGACTCAAAAAAAAGTCTTGGAGAGTTGCTTGACAAATTCCGTGAACTTCTCACAATGAGCAAATCAGAATCAGCGTGAGTTGTTTGCGTGCTGATCGCTGGAGCTTTACGAATTCAATTCCACCGCGTTTCGCGGTAACATGATCGGGCGGCCCACCGGAGTCGATCGATCGCAAGGACGGGAAGTGGTTGTGATTGCGGGATTCCGCGCGCCACCCGTCGATTGTCTTCGCCCAAAGCTCAGTGATGCCAGCACGCGCTGACCGACCAGACCGAAATTGTTTGGAGGGCGGCGACCGCAGGGATCGAAAGTCGGCGGCGCTATGCGTTGCGGCCTGGATGTCTCCTCCAACTTTTTTGGTTGTTTTGGTTTCGGCCGAATCATGCCCACTTGTCTGATCGGTTTCGGGGCGAATTTGAACGATCGTCGTCAGACGCTCGAAGCAGCGGCCTCTCGTTTGGCCCAGGGCGCTGCGGTGCGCGTTACGGGCCGCAGTCGTTGGTGCGCGACCGCACCGATCGGCGGCCCCAGCGGCCAGGGTGAGTATCTTAATGGAGTAATTCGTGCGGAGACCGCGCTGGAGCCCGAGGCGTTGCTATTGCTGTTGCAACGAATCGAAGACGAGGCGGGCCGTCGGCGCGAGCGGCGCTGGGACGCCCGCACGCTGGATCTCGACCTGTTGCTGTATGACCAGTTAGAGATCGCCACGCCGCGGCTGATCGTGCCGCACCCGCGGATGGAGTTTCGGCGATTCGTGTTGGAGCCGGCCAGTGAGGTGGCGGCCGAAATGGTGCATCCGACGACCGGCTGGACGATCCAGCGTTTGTTCGACCACCTGCAAACCGCGCCGTGTTATGTGGCCGTTACGGGAGCCCCGGCCGCGGGAAAAACGGCCTTGGCAAGACGCTTGGCCGAAAGTGTCCCGGCACGTCTGATCGTTGATGCGACGGACGGCCCGCGGGTTGAACCAGTTAGCAACGAGCCACCTGGGCAGTTAACGCCGCTGGCGGTAGAATTGCAGAGGTTGGAGCGTCGCACGCAAATGCTCGCGGCGGCTGCCCGTCCGAAATCAGGTGAGACGCTCATCAGTGATTTCTGGCTGGAGCAGTCGGCTGCCTACGCCGCGAAGCGGTTGGCGAACGACGATCTGGCCGCGTTGGAAGCGGCTGTACAACGTGCCCAAAGTCGTGTGCTGTCGCCGAAATTACTGATCGTGCTGATTGCTGGTGCGAGCGAGCGACAACGCGAGGTCCATCAGATCCTTGCCCGTCGGGCGCGGGCGGCCGAGCGCTGTCCGAGGCTGCTCGTTCGCTCCGACAGCCCACCAGCAGCGTATGAAGAGGCCTTTGCCGCGATCGAGGCGATGCGATAGAACCATAGGTGTCGCGGAAAAACAATCGAGCGAGCGACGATGAATCCCACCGCTATTTCGTCCCAGCCACTGCTGCTGTCCGACGCTGAGGAGTTGCGCGACCTCGTCGAATCGGCGCGGCGCGATGGGAAGACGGTGGCGCTGGTGCCATCGATGGGCGCCCTACACGCGGGACACCTCAGCCTGGTGCGGGCCGCTCGTGCTGAATGCGACTTTACGGTCGCCACGATCTTCGTCAACCCGACGCAGTTCGCCCCTGGCGAGGATTATCGGTGCTACCGGAGGACACTCGACGCCGACCTGGCCGCGCTGGCTGCCTTGGGGGTCGACGTGGTGTTTGCCCCGGCCGTTGAACAGATGTATCCCGACGGTCACACGACGACGGTCGACGTCGGCGGCGTGGCGCTGCCGCTGGAAGGTGTCTGTCGGCCGGACCATTTCCGCGGCGTGGCGACCGTGGTGCTCAAGCTGTTTCATTTGGCGCCGGCCCACGTTGCCTACTTCGGCCAGAAGGATTACCAGCAGTCGCTCGTCGTGCGGCAAATGGTCGGCGACCTGGACCTGCCGATTCGAATTCGTGTCTGCCCGATCGTGCGCGAGGCGGACGGTTTGGCGCTAAGTTCGCGCAACGAGTATCTCAGCCATTCAGAACGCCGCCAGGCCCTGGCGCTGTCGCAGAGCCTACGGTTGGCAAGCGAACTTTACTGTGTCGGCGAGCGCGACGCGGCGGTGCTGCGGCAACGCATGCGCGAGGTGTTCAACTCGGCCGGCATTGGCGACATCGACTATATTGCCCTGGCAGATCGAGACCGCCTGGAAGACGTCGCGGTGGTCGGCGACGAGACGATCGCCCTGGTGGCCGCGCGCGTGGGCAAGACACGTTTGATCGACAATCACCTATTCGACGCCCCCTTTGCGATCCATCCGGCAGCCCGTTGAAAAAGTCGGATATCCAACAGGCTGCTAGCGTAACGCCGCCCCGCTTGCGGCTTTGCCCTTTCCCGGCCCCTGCTTAGTCGTTATTTTCCCTTAGTAGAGACAAACCCAACAACACGTGGGCATCGGGCTGTGTGACTGCAACGAGGACGCATCTCCGTGAAGCAATTGTTTCTCACCATCCCGGTCAAGACCGACAGCGTCGAGATTTTCGGCTTCGGCGTGTTGCTGGCGATCTGGGCCGTGTTTTCGCTAGGGCTCATCGTTTATCTGGTTCGCCGACAGGGATGGGGCGCCGATACGCTTAGCTATCTGCCCTTACTGCTGCTGATCGGTGGGGCGATCTACGGATTGCCCATGCTGTTTCCCGAAGGGCTGCCGATTCGCGGTTATGGCGTGATGATGCTGTTGGCGGTCGTCTCGGGCGTGGCGCTGACCGTGTATCGTGCCCGGCTCGTGGGGCTTAAGGTCGAGATCATCTATTCGCTGGCGTTTTGGGTGTTCATCACGGGTATCGTCGGCGGGCGGCTGATGCACATCATCAACTACTGGGACAATTATCGACACGGCGATGACGGCAAGTTGCGCACCTGGGGCGAAACGCTCAAGGCGATGCTCGACATCCCCAGCGGCGGGCTGGTCGTATTCGGGGCGCTGATCGCCGTGAGCATCATGCTGGCGATCTTCGTTCGCCGCAATCGGCTGCCGGGCCTGGCGCTGTGTGACTTGATCGCTCCCAGCATGGTCTTGGGGCTGGCCCTGGGCCGCATCGGCTGCCTGCTGAACGGTTGTTGTTATGGGGGCCTCTGCGAAGCTCCCTGGGCGGTTCAATTTCCGGCCGAAGCGCCGCCGTATCAGCATCACTTCAAGGCGGGCCAGATTCACGGCATTGTTTTGTCGGAGCGAGACGACGATTCGCCCGTCATCCGGCGGGTGATTCCCGGTTCCGTCGCCGAGATCGCGGGATTGGCGGAGGGTGACCGGATTCGGAAAATCGGCAATGTGGGCGTCGTTACCGTTGACATGGCAACACTTCGGCTGCGGCATGTACTCGGCGACGAATTCGACATCGCGACCGACCGCGGCACGGTGACGCTGTCGCCCGCGCGGCCCGAGCGCAGCCTGCCGGTCCACCCGACGCAGATCTATAGCGCCATCAATGCGTTGCTGCTCTGCCTGTTTCTGCTGGCCTATTATCCGTATCGGCGGCGCGACGGCGAGGTGTTTGCGCTGCTGCTAACCCTTTATCCGATTTCGCGATATCTGCTGGAAATCATCCGAGCCGACGAAATCACCCGAGCCAGCGAAAGCGGCCTGACCCATGCGATGGCGATCAGCATCGCCATCATCGTCGGCGTGACGGCGATGTGGTTTGTCATTCTTCGCCGACCGGTAGGCACGGTCTTTCCCAAGGCTGTGTAACAAGGGTTTGACAGGCCAGCGGGAACGCGGGAAGATAGAGTGGTCGATTGATAAGGTCATTCGACATTTCGGAACTTATGAGCGCCCGTCCCCGTCCAAACCCCATGAAGCGGTTGTGAAAGACGACGCACAGCTAATCTGCGAGGCCCTGGCGGGCGATTCGTCGTCATTCGGCGAATTGGTCACCCGCCACCAAGACCGGCTCTACAACACGATGGTCCACGTCGTGGGCTCGGCGGACGATGCGCGCGACGTCGTGCAGGACGCCTTTGTGCAGGCGTTCGTCAAGCTGGACACCTTCAAAAGCAATTCCGCGTTTTACACCTGGCTGTACCGCATCGCCTTCAACCTGGGGATCAGTCACCTGCGGCGCAAAAAGCCGACCGTCTCGATCGACAAACTACAGGAAGACACCGGCAGCGAGCCGACCGACGCCGACGACGCGCCCAGCGATCGCATCGAACAGCAAGAGCGTGCCGGTCAGGTTCACGAGGCCCTCGCTCAACTGAGCGAAGAACATCGCAGCGTGCTCGTGCTGCGCGAAATGGAGGATCGCACGTACGAGGAGATCAGCGCGATCCTCGATGTGCCCGTCGGCACGGTGCGAAGTCGATTGCACCGTGCTCGGATCCAACTGAGAGACCAGTTGAAAGAAGTTTTGCAGGAAGATCTGTCGTAGGAACCCTATGAACGAATTGTCTCCACAAGAACGCATCGAAGAACAGATCAGCGCCTATCTCGACGGCGAATTGTCGGCCGACGAGGCGGCCAGCGTCGAGCAGTTACTCACCGATCGCGACGATCTGCGCCGATTGCACGACGAGATGCTGGCGGTGCGTGCTCGTCTTAAAGCGCTCTATCGACACCGGCTTGATGCGGATTTCTCCGAGCACGTATTGCGACGGGCCGAGCGGGCCGTATTGTCGCGGCCCGCGTCTCAGGCCGGCCCGCCAGCCGACGAGTCGATCCAGAAAACGGGCGAAGCCTCCGACAACGGAGCGGCGCCCAGCGTGCGGCTGCCGCGGCCTTTCTCCAACGCCCGCAGCTGGCTGTGGGCGGGCCTCGCCGTGGCGGCGGCCGTTGTGTTATACGTCAATCAACCCGGCGAAGATGAATTGCAGGATAAAACGGCTGGCGACCAACGCCTGGCGGCACGCAGCGGCAAAGAAGCTATGCCCGCCCAAGCCGATTCATTGGAGCCGACCGACTCAGCTTTCAAAGCCATCGCCCCAGACGAGGCGTTGACGATTGAGCAGGTCGCCAAGCCACAATCGCCGCTGGTGCGGAAAACACGGAAGCTTGCTACTGTGAAAAGTCCCTTGGCAAAGGCAGGCGGCGCGGGCGGCAGACAAGCCGATCGATTCTTCGAGAATCGTGACAGCAAGAAATTCAGCGGCGAAAAGCAGAATGTCGTGCAGCACGATTTTCTTGTCAGCCGTCAGGTGGCCCAGGCGGGCGTTGTCGAGCGGTTATTGGCCGAAAACAAGATTGTGATGAAAAAAAACGACCCCGGGAATGCAAAGCCGGTTGGATCGGCTGACGGCCCGCAGCCGCGTTCGCTGGCGGGCGGTCCGACCAAGAATGCACGCCAGCAGTTCGACGTGATTTACGTCGAGGGTTCGCCCCAGCAGGTCGAGGCCATTTTGTCGGCCCTGCGTTCGCAGCCCGGCGTTTCACAGCCGAATGCTGACGCTGCAAAGGCCGACCACACAGCGCCTCTCGCGGATGCGACCAAGAAAGCCAAGTTGGAGTCAACATTCATAGCAGGGCGGGCCTGGCGCGACGCCGGCGAAGCGCGATTGTTAACCAAAAACTACCGCAATCGCCCCATTCCGGAAGCTGCACCGCAAAAGAAGGCCGATGGCGATCTGGGTCTCAAAAAGGGCGACAGAGAGCATGAGGAGCTCGCGGCTGGTAGACAGATCGATCGCGACGCCCTGCCGGAAACCGTCGCTTCAAAAGATGCGCCGGCGCTCGTAACGATCAAGCTCGTCTTACGCCTCGTCGACACAGCAAACGGAAAGCCGCCCGCGCCCAGCGCCAAGCCGAGCGACTGACAACGGCCAGTTTATTTTTTGACGAGTCTTAAGAGCCTGTCCCAGAACCTTCGTGGCACCGGCGTCTCGCCGGTGTTTCACGGGCGGGACGCCCGCGCCACTAGGAAACCCTCGGTATGGGGATGGTCTCTAAGAATTGGGGCGGACTGTCTCAGGAATAGTAACCCGATGCGTAAGCGAGGATTGTCGCAGATTCACGCTTCTTCCTCGCTCACGCTTCGGGTTACCATGGCGTGATTCAACCTCATTATTAAGCTTTGAAGGCGCATCAGGCTTCCGCTCCCCTACTGACAGCGTCGCCAAGCCGAGTTAGACTACCGGCACGTTTCGCTAGTTCGCACATCGCAGCCGGCAAACGTCTCGGTTAATAAGGAACGAACCCACATGGCTGATGTTAGAATTCGCGTGCGTCCCAACGGCCCGCTGTTGGTGGAAGGGTCGTTTGATTTGGTCGATTCGGCCGATGCCACCTTCCCTTCAAACAAGGATAAGCCGGTCGTTGCGCTATGCCGCTGTGGCACGTCCGAGAACGCTCCGTTTTGCGACGGTTCGCACAATCGCAGTGGATTCAAGTCGGAGCCGCTGGCGCCGAGCGAATGAGCGCTGGGGTGGCCTTCGCGACGTATTGCGCGACCAATGGTCGCGGCTTTACAAGTTTGAACATGCGCGCAAAAAAACCGCCGCGGGGGTCAATCCGCGGCGGGTTGGTATAGGAACGGCGAATTATCGCTGAACTGAAAAAAGCTCCGATTCACGTTTTCGTGTTTTGAACCTCTCCTCAGACAAGCTCTTTGCGGGCACCGATGAGTGTGCGAAGCCGTTCGGCCAACAGGGCCGCATCGAACGGTTTCTTGAACGTCTCATTGATGCTCGATCGATCGAACGTGGCTGTGCTGCCGTCGTCGGGCAGCAGGGCGATCAGAATCACGTCGGCGAACTCACTGTTCCGACGCAGATTCTGACAGATTTGCAGCGATTCGACCTTGCCGATCGAGAAGTCGACAATGATGCAGTCGGGGTGGAAACTCTCCGACTGAATGCCGGCCTCGAAACCGCTGGCGGCGGTCGCAACCTTGAATGACCTCTCGATTGGCAATTCTCGCTTGACGTTTTCGATCAACACCTGATCCTGGGCCACGATCAAGACTTTGGCCAGCGCCTCGTCTTCCAGATCGCCCAGCGGCATTCCATGCTCTTTGAGGAATTTGATCAAATACTCACGCGGGATGCGACGGTCTTGAGATCCAGGAATACGGTATCCCTTGAGGCGTCCCGAGTCGAACCACTTGCTGACCGTGCGCGGGGCTACTTTACAGATCTTGGCGACCTGTCCGGTTGTGAAGACCTTCATCGTAGGCTCTCCATGACTTCTCTTATGAATCGGAACTCTGCCTTGTCAGCAGCGACTGGCTGCCGGCCAAAGCGTCATTGCCCCTTGCTCGCGACACATCGTGGCCCTGCCGTTCCTGATCTCGCTGCGGGCGAGACTAACTGGGCAATTCGCAAACATCTGGGTCGGGGCTTTTACGTTCTCCGCTTCGTAAATGGCTGAGGCTCAGTTCCTTCTGATCCGTGCCGCAAATATGACATCGGCAAGCGTGGCATCCGGAAACCGGTGAAAATCCATAAAATAGGGAACCTTGCATTTGTTCCCTGCATCGTGGACCACCGCCAACGGCGGACTAACCACTTCGTCAACATCACGCACAGAGGACGCGCAGAGAGCCGATTGGGCCGCAAGAAACGGCAAAACGGCTCAATCAGGAATGTAATCCTTCTTGGCAGGTCCCCCCTGCTGCCTGTCTCCCGACGCGCCACTGGCGTGAAGAGAAACAGACCTTACGAAAGTTAACTTCGTGAAAAACAGGCCAGACACTTTAGAAACTTTCACCAGTCATAGCGAACACTCAGGTTCCGACGACCATGCGGAAGCCACCAGCCGTCGCGGTATGGCGGTCTGGGACGGCACAAAGCGTTGTGCGCAATCACGTTAACGACGAGCAATGGGCGGCGTGTGCCGTTTAACGCCGGCCGGCCGGATGCGAGAAATTTTCGTCGTGAGTAGCACAGGCCAGAGAGACAGCTTGGGGAGACGAGCACGGAGCCTGACGACTGTGACGATTGCGACGGCGACGATGGAGACGGCCGTGGCAATGTCGAAATCCGAATTCCCAAGCAAGTCCGAAGTCGGAAAGGCCTTGTTGACTAATCGAAATCTAGACGCCTGGCTACTGAGACAGGGGGGAAATACTCCTGGGCATGCGTCGTCGCGACTTGTGTCGCATTCGATCGGCGCGCTGGAGGGCGCAAGGAATGCAGGCGACGCCGAAGAGGGCTCGCGTTTCACGCACCGCACCGTGTGCAGCAGGCGAGGTGATCTCGAACAATTTACGTTCGTCTTCCGGCCGCTTCAAGCACGCGTCCGTCGACGCCGCATCAGCCCCATTCCCGACAGCGAGAAAATCGCGGCGACCAACAGAGCCAGACTCGTCGGCTCGGGAATGGCTGGCTCGATGCCGACGTTGAAACTGTAGGTTCGACCGAGATCTGACCAATTGGCGTTCGCAGCTAGCGGAGCCGGCAGTGCGCCGGCATCCGGAATCTGGTTGCCTTGCTGAATGTAATCCGCGCTTCCGTCGCCAAACGGAACGATCCGACCACTCTGATGGAACGCCGCGACCAATTGCTCACCGTCATTGACGGTGACCGTCGGGTTCTCACCGCCAACGGTAAAACTCGCGTTGTTAAGGCCAAGCACGGTCTGAATCGGATCACCGACGGCCAGCACGCTGTAGTTAGCGCCGCCACCGACTCCCGCGCCGTTGTAAATGGCAACGTACGGAGTCAACACGCCGACCGGAAAGTCAGCGTCGCCCCAGAAATTGACTTCCGTTATCTTCCAGCTTTCAGCACTGCCAGAGCCGTTCACATAGGCGTCCGTGTCAAAGGCGTACGTAATGTTACCTCCGTTGGCGCCGTCGGGACCGCCAAGGTCGGTCACCGCTTGCCCCGAGGCCGCATCGTCGCCGATGTAGATCGTCTCTGCCATCGATAGCTGGAGGGGAAACCCAAGCACAAGGGTGAGCACGGCGGCCAAGCGAACAATCGAGGAACTCATGTAGTCACTCCCGGATGAAAGGGTAAAAACCTGTCTCCGCACCGAAGCGCGCGAAAACCGACAAGATCACTCCAACCAAAATAAACCGAAGAACCATCAAAGTCAAACAAATAATTCGACATTTTCCTGGGATTGTCGAAAAAAGTGGAAATCTGGAAAAACACCGCAGTTTGCGAGGGAAAACTTTCGCCGGCGAAGCCGAAAACCTCGCAGTTTCGGTACGCACAACCCGATCGATGGGGCGATGGGCGTGATCCGGCGGAAGCGTGGCCATCCCGAATAATTCACGGGTTGATGAACTGACGCGCCAGCGGAAAACAGAATTCGCTTGCGCGGCACGACGCGAAATCCATTCTGGCCCTCGGTGACTCGAATCGTCGAGTCCAGCGGCACCTCTTTGAGCGTCTGTTGCGCGCCGTCGATCGGCCAGGTGATCGTGACGCGCTCGATCCGCGCGGCCTTGCCCAGCCCGATCTCCTGCCGCAGGGGCGATCCGCCAAAGCTGCTGACGGCGCCGACGGCGCGGTGGATGACTCGAGCCCCGCCTGCTTCGTCGCGGACCTCGACTTCGATTCGCGCGCCAATCGCGGCGCGATTCGACTTGGTTCCCACCAGCCGCACGACCAGATGGTGATTGCCGTGTCCCGGGTTGAGGAACAGGGCGTTGTGAAATTTGTCTCCGGGAAGAAAACCGCCGAGCTGATGGTAGATGTCTTGGTCGCCGTCATTGTCGATGTCGGCAAAGGCCACTCCGTGCCCTTTCTGCAGGTGGCCCAGTCCGCCGGAAAACGTGACGTTTTGAAATCGCCGGCCGGCGTCGTTGCGGAGCATTACGTTGGGCATCAGCGCCCCGTAGTCGGGCTCGCCCGTGGCCAGGTAAATGTCGAGAAATCCGTCGTTGTCCAAATCGCCGAAGTTGGCCCCCATGGGAAGAAACGGCCGAACGAGCCCGACGCGCGACGTCACATCCTCAAAGCGAACCCGGCCCGCCGCGTCCTTGCCGAGATTGAGATACAGCCGTGGCGAGACGCCCTTATGCGGCAGCCCGCGAGCCTCGGCCATCAGATCGCCGGTGTCGGTCCGATAGGCCGCCACAAACAAATCGAGCCAGCCGTCGTTGTTGTAATCGAAGAACCAGGTGGCAAAGCTGTATCCGGTCGGCCCCTGCACGCCGAGGGATTCCGCCACGTCGGTGAAGCGAACGTCGCCATCGACTAGCCCGTCGTTGCGATACAACCGGTTGCGACCGACGTTGGAGACGTACAAGTCCAAATCGCCGTCGTTATCGAAGTCACCCACGGCGACGCCCTTACAGAAGCGGTCGTTCGTGACGCCGGCCGCGCGGGCAATGTTGGTGAAGGTCCAGTGGCCGTTGGCACCGGGCCCGTTATTGCGAAACAACTGACACGGATAATTGCCGCCGCTGCCGGGCGCCACGTCGACTCGGGACTCACTGCCCACGAACAGGTCCAGATCACCATCGCCGTCGAAGTCGCCCCAGGCCGCGGGCTGGGGAATCGCCGGCTCGCCGAAGAAATCGCCAAACGCCTGCAGGAGCGCGAATAGGCCGCTACTACCTCTTTGACCATGACCAACTTGGCGCGGCGAGCGGCTCAGTCGCCAATTCGAATCGGCCGGCGGCTCTGGAAGAGGGCGATGTGTTCCTCGATCTTTGCCGCTAGAGTGAGTTGGTCGACCGAGCGTGCCAAGGTCAAGGCCCGTCGCGAAATCTCGATCGCCTTCTCAAAATTGCCCGCTTCAGCATTGGCCGCAGCCAGCGTGTCGAGAACGCCCGCATTCTTAAAGTGCGATGCTTGAGCGGCCTTGCGAGCCCACGAAAGGGCCGCGCTCGCGTCGCGCAATGATGCGTCCGGACTCGTGGCGAGCAACCATGCCAGATTGTTCATCGCGTCCGTGCTCTTGCTATTACGGCGCAGCGCTTCACGATACAGCGCGATTGCCTTGTCGTAACGTCTCTGTTTTTCCATTTGCGTGCCGAGCGCCAATTCGACTTCGACATAGGCAGGGTCAATTTGACGAACTTGATCGAAATGTTCGCTTGCCCGCGGGTCGTTCTTAAGGTACATGGCGATGCCAAGTTTGGTGATCAGTGGCAGGGCCAGTTCCTTGCGCACCGCACCTAGACGGCGAGTGAAAAAATCGGCCTCGTTCAGAAAACCCGAGTCGATAAGACGGGTGATGAGCGTGTGCTCGGACAAGCTCTTAGGCGGCTCGTGCCAGCGACCAGGGAACGGTATGGATCGCATCCGTCGGGCCTGCCCCGATCGCGATAAGTACTTTGTATCCTCCAGCACACGATCGATGGACGCGGGCCCCTGATAGATTGCGGCCAGGCGCCCTTCAGCGTCGATCAACACGCTCGACGGAACTTTGAGCGGCAAATGGAGAGCAAATAAGTGATCGTGCAAAATCTGCAACACTTCAACGAGTCTGGCGCTGGCGAGACCGGATTGGAATGGGAAGTGAATGCGGTCTAGCAATTTGGCTTCGCTCTCGGACAAGCCGGAACGATCGCCAATCTCGGTGACGGATAAGGCAACCACGTCGAGCCCGGCATCGCGTAACTGTTGCTCGTGGGCCGCGATCTCTGTTAGCTCCGCGACACATGGTCGACACCAACCGGCCCACAACACGAGCAGAACAGGCCCTTTGCCGGGCTGAAACACGTTCGACTTTTCACCGGAATTCCGTTGATACTCAAGAGGCGGGACGAGTGGACGGATGGCGGAAAACACCGCGCTGCTCGACTTGGGCGCGCCAACCTCGGCCGCTCCGTCCGCCAATACGATCGGTTCTCGTCGCGAGTTCATCGATTTGGCCTTGCCGCTCCCTTGCACAAGCAAAAAGCGGCCATCCGCAGTAAGGCCGGAAAATCTCTCCGTATCGCCTCCAGGCCAACGGACCGAGACCTGCTCGATCTCGGCATTCTTACCCAGCCCGAAATGGACCCACTTCGAGTTCTGTGCTAAGAAGCCCTCGCCGGCCCTCAAAGTCCTCACTAGCCGGCGCGACTCGTCGCGCAGTACGACTTCGACCCGGGCACCGATGGCGTCGCGATTGCAGGTGGTGCCGCGCAGCCGCAGAGCGATGAAGTGGTGGTCACCCGGCACGTCGTTGCGCAGAAAACGGACCTGTGGCGCGTTGCGATTCGATATCCAAAGATCCAGATCCCCGTCCCTGTCCCAATCGACCTGTACGATCGCTCGCCCATCGTCTTTGAAATCGAGATGCGTGGCGGAAGAAACATTGGCAAAACGGGGACCGCCCGTATTGAGAAAACAACAGTTTCGTTCGTGCCCGCTGAACGATCGGCCCTGACGTATCAGGTTGAGCAAGGTGTTTGAGCTGCCCGAGCCGCCCCCCAGGTCAAGCGGCGCGGCGCCGCCTTCGTGCGACAGAACCTGTCGCCAGTAGAAGCTTCACAAATCGCCCTTGTCTTCGGCGGTGAAGTAGCCGTTGGCGACCAAAATGTCCTCCCAGCCATCGTTGTTCAGGTCGATGAACACGGAACTCCAGGCCCAACGGCCAAGTTCCACGCGGGCTTCGGCCCCGACTTCATCGAATTTCCCATCAGCCCGGTTGACGAACAGCGAATTGCCTTTCGCGAGCCTTGCGTAGGTATTTCTCAACTCGGGACGATCGGCGCTGCGGAAGCGGGCTTGTGAGGTGATGCGGAGGCCGGCGGAAGAGAACATGTTCCCAACGTAAAGATCCATTCTGCCGTCTCGGTTGTAGTCACCCCAGGTGGCGGACATGCCCGATCCAATGTCCGAAACGCCGATTTCTTCGGCGACGTCCACAAACCGGCCGCCACGATTCTCGTACAAGTAGTTTCTGCCGAAATCGTTCGCCACGTACAGATCCGCGTCGCCGTCGTTGTCGTAGTCCTCCCAGCTCGCCGCGAAACTATATCGATCGGCGCCGTCGTGGATGCCGGATTCCTTTGTCACGTCGCTGAACTTCCATTGATTGGCATCGCAGTCATTGCGAAATAGTCGGTTCTGACCGCCTCCCGTTCCGTCGCGATACAGAAAGGGAGTGCTTGGATCCCGCAACTCGCTTCGATACACGCAGACAAACAGATCGAGGTCTCCGTCGTTGTCGTAGTCGGAGACGGTGAGAGACTGAACGTCGAAGTATGCCGGCAACACGAGTCGCAGAACGAATCGACCATGGCCATCGTTCTCCAGCAGCAACACTCCGGCTGGAGTGCCCAGCACCATGTCCTGGTCCAGGTCGTTATCGAGATCAACGATCAGCGCGCCGGACGTTCGATCGAGATAGTCGACGCCGTATTCGGCCGAACGGTCGGTTGCCGTCCCGTCGTCATTCTGAATGAACAGCCGATTCGGCAGGCCACCTGCCTGACACACGTAAAGGTCGTCCAGTCCGTCGCCGTTCACGTCGCCAATCGCCAGTCCATTCTGCGCCGAAGTGTTCACGCGATGGACTCTTTCGATGCGTTGGATCCAATCGTGATGGCCGTATCCTAGTTGTTCTCGGTAGGATGCGTTCTTGCCCAGCACCGTCGTCGTGCAGTCGGCAAACCATCGCCCCCCGGGGCCTTGTGCCTTGATCTCCTCGTAGTCCTCCACGCGGATCGCGGTCAATACAGCGTCGCCGGCCGCGGCACGCCGTCTCCAGCGGCAGTGCCAGGTGGCGTTGATCTGGACAGTGTATCGCTGCGTGCGACCGCTCACTTCAACAAAGCTGGTGGTTGTCGCTGTTTCCGACTCCAGCGAAACGCCGACCACCGTGACGTGCGTGTGAATGTCGGTTGCCCCTCGGAGCGGCGCTGCCAGGGCCGTTAATGCCTCCGCCAGTCCCGCAACGCCACGGTATTTTGGCGTAGGCGATGCTTCGCCCGAAGAAGCGGGCCGCAACACTTCGATCGTGTCGTCCCGAACGACGGTCTCTAGCGTCGTAGGCCGGAGCGGGCCGCAGCTAAACTCGCCGTCGACACTCTTCGTCAAAGAGCCGGCTTCCTCCGATGAACTCGGCGCCAGCGAGCGAACGATACTCTCGAGCCGAGCTTTGGCGATTTCGGCAAACGCCTCACTGTCCCAGCCGTCATTGCGAGGATCCAAGAGTCGACGATTACTTGCCTCCCGAGCGCTGGTCAACGAAGTATCAATCGCCGCGACATCGCTCGTCGTGGGCGAGATAGGATCGGTCTGGCTCGAATCCGCGACAGGCGAATCGAGTGGCTTTGCTTGCTGTTCGTTGCCTCGCTGTTCGTTGCCGTTCCACTGAAGCCAGGCCAGCACGCCGGCGGCCACGAGCGGCGCCAACCACCAGAATCGGAGGCGATTGCGCAGCTGCGAATCTCGATCCAACGGTTTTGCACTCCGCGAGCGGGACTGGTTCACTTCTTCGGATTTGCGGCCTGGCATGTTCGGCATCTGAGTACCAGTAGCGGTTAGATGGAGCGGATTCCCCCGGCGGTGATTTTGGAGAGGGACGCCCGGGCAAAAACGGCTCGTCGATCAGGCGAGAGTAAGCCGACCGGACGAGCATATTCCAGGATAGCCCGATCTCCCCAAAGCGTCAACATTCCGCTGGCGTGCTCGTCGTTCCGCCTGCTGCTTCTCGATGTGTGACTCCACCTCGCTAGCGAGCGTGCAATTTGTCGATCACAAAACAGGCCGCCCGCGAACGTAGTCGCGGGCGGCCTGTGTGCGAAGCAAAAATGTTATGACTGGGCTATTTCACGCCACGCTTACGACGCCGGAAGGCGTAGCTCAATAAGCCGAACAGACCGATCCACGCCAGTATCATGGTCGACGGCTCGGGGATTGGCGGGAAATCGACTTCAACATTGTAGGCATAGTTACGGGTGGTCGTCGTGTGTCCCGCCGTAACCACGTCGCCAGGGTTAGGGTCGTGGTTTGGCCCAACAGTATCTTGCACGAAGGCGTTACCACCGGCATCACCAAATGGAATGGTTGCCCCCGTGTTAATCGGGCCGCCTGCCGGGCCCTGATCTCCACCGTCCACTTGCTGAAGGACAGCGCTGTGATAGGTGACGCCAGGGGTTGACGTATCGAACGTGGCGGTGCCTTCGGTCAGGCCGAAGGGAATGTCTGCCTGCAGGCCGTTTGCATCAGCGGCGTGTTCGGTTCCGACACCGATGATCGTATACACGCCCCCTTCAAACTTTACAAGCAGCGGCTGAATGCGGTGCGCCCCGTCGCCACGTTCTGCCCAATAATTCACCGTCGTCATCAGTCCGAGGGTATTCGTCGGGCTGGGGGCGACGATGGGGTCGGTGAACACGTTAAGCAGCGACCACCCGTCCGGGTCGCCCGCGTCAACAACCGGGTCAGGGCCGTGAATGACCGTCTCGGCATACGCGGCAGAAGACAACGCGACAAACGCACAGAGTGCCAGGAGCCCGGCAGCAAATCTAAGCTTCTTGCTCATGAGATCCAGACCTTAGTAAGAGAAGAATGTTCGCGAATGAGCTTGTCAAAGGTAAATGTACGCGCTCTGTCAAAACACGAACAACACACACGGAAGTCGCTTCGCTCAATTGACAACTTTGACTCTACTACAAAAAAATCCGATTGCAAGCATTATGACGATATTTTTCCAGAATTCCCTTTCGCGTTCCGTCGATTTCTCAATAAAACCACCGCCCCAGAGGGCGATGGAACACGGGAAATCGAGGCGTTCCGACCCAGTTTTCCTGATTTGGTCGCTCTCGAAACAAACCGCACATTCCATCAAAGTCAAACCAATAATCCGACATTTCCTTGAGATTGTCGAAATGAAAAGGATTCTGTCGGAATACGGCTTGTTTTCCCGGGAGAATCACCGACGTGCAAAGCCAAAACCGGCCAAACTACCATTCGCACGGCACCTTTGTGGGGTGTCGCCAAGCGAATTCCATCCTCCATCCTTTTGCGATGGGGCCTCGACGTGGTAAAGCCTCTGTCATCAAGCTTGCCGACGGCGACGGCGGCCCATCCATCCCATTCCCGAAAGCGAAAACACCGCGGCGATCAGCAGGGCCAGGCTCGAAGGCTCGGGCACCGCCTCGGCGCCCAAAGCGTCTTGCGGCGAGGCGGCCGGTCCTGAGGCAATCGAAGAATCGAAAGCAATCGAAGAATCGAAAAAGAATCGGAAAAGCGAAAGGTCATGCATATCTGTCCGTTGACCCAAGACGATTCCAAGGCGCCGCCAACGTAAATGTCTTGTCTGCCGTGCTTGAGGACGAATCCAGAGGTCCGGAACGAGATGCGTTATGCATGTCCTTTATGCCTATTGCTGCCGCAATGCTGCGATGGCCCGCTGGTGCGTCTCTTGATCCACCAGAACATATCGCGTGTGCGTTTGTTCATCCTCGACGTCGATCGGATTTCCGTGACATGCCAGAATCGCCTGCCGTTGTTCGTCTGTGATCTTGGGTGTCATGCCGTTATTGTACCACGGAACGTCTCTTCCAGCCAACTGAATCGACGACAGCGGCGTGTACAAAGTTTTTCACGAGTTTGCAAGGGTTCGTTCACCGCGGCTTGAGCTGCTGCTGCTCTTCAGCCAACTCTTGCTGCCAACGTCCGATCAGGGCCAGCGCTTCGAGTGGGGTGGTTTCGTCGGCGACGACGCGGCGGATTTCGTCGAGCAGGGGATGCTCTTGGGGGCCGAAGAGACGTAGTTGCAGTTCGCCGGACGGCTTGTCGCGGCGGGCGATCTTGGCGCGGCCTTGGCTGTCGAGGTGTTCGTGTTCCAACTGGGCGAGAATCTCTTTGGCCCGCTCGTTCACTTCGGCGGGCACGCCGGCCAGCCGGGCGACGTGGATGCCGTAGCTTTTGTCGGCGGCGCCTTCGACGATCTGGTGCAAAAACACGACTTGGTCGTCCCATTCGCGGACGGCGACGTTGAGGTTTTTGACGCCCGAGAGCGATTTTTCCAGGTCGGTCAGTTCGTGATAGTGCGTGGCGAACAGCGTGCGGCAGCCGATGTGATCGTGCAGATACTCGACCACGCTCCAGGCCAGCGAGATGCCGTCGTAGGTGCTCGTGCCGCGGCCGATTTCGTCGAGAATCACCAGGCTCCGCTCGCTGGCCGTGTTGAGAATGCGGGCCGTCTCCAACATCTCGACCATGAACGTGCTCTGGCCGCGAGAGAGCTCGTCGCTGGCGCCGACGCGGGCGAAGATGCGATCGGCGATGCCGATGACGGCCGCTTTGGCCGGCACGAATGAGCCCATCTGCGCCATCAGCGTGAGCAAGGCCACCTGGCGGATGTAGGTGCTCTTGCCGGCCATGTTCGGGCCGGTGATCAGCAGAAACAGCCCGTCGTCGGCGCCGGCGACCGTGTCGTTAGGTACGAACGTGCCCTGCGGTTGGGTCACCTCGAGCACCGGATGACGGCCGGCGGTGATTTGCAGCAGCGGTTCGTCGGTGAGTTGCGGCCGGCAGTAATTGCGATCTCGGGCCAGCGTGGCCAGCGCGGCGAGCGTGTCGATTTGGGCCAGAATCCGGGCGGTGTTTTGCAGCCGCCGCAACGAGCCGGCCACCGCCTCACGAAGCTCGGCAAACAACTCGGCCTCCAGGTCGTTCGACTTCTCGTCGGCCGAGAGCAGCTTTTCTTCGTGCTCTTTTAATTCGGGCGTGATGTAACGCTCGGCGCTCTTGATCGTCTGTTTGCGGATGTACTCCTCGGGCACCTTGTCCCGGTGGGCGTGGGTCACCTCCAGGTAATAACCGAAGACTTTATTGAAACCGATCTTGAGATGGGGGATTCCCGTCCGCTCGGCCTCGCGAGCCTGATACTGGACGATCCACTGTTTTCCGCCGCGGGTCAACTCGCGCAGCGCGTCGAGCGGCGCGTGGTAACCATCGCGGATGAATCCGCCCTCTCGGCTGATGAGCGGGCAATCGTCCACCAGCGCCGCTTCGAGCTTGCCGCGCAGCTCGGGGCAAAGATCCAAGTCAGTCTCCAGCCGCGTGAGCAAATCGCTGTTGCGGGCCGTCAGCTTGGCCTTGATCGCTGGCAGCTTGGCCAGTGTGCGGCCGATGAAGCTCAAATCGCGCGGGCTCGACCGGCCGGTCGTCACCCGGGCCAGCAGGCGTTCTAAGTCGTACACGCCGCCCAGCGCGTCGCGCAGCGTTTCCGAAAGCGACGCATTCTCGACCAATTCTTCGACGCCATCGAGCCGCTCGTTGATTGCCGTCACGTCGGTGAGCGGATTAGCCAGATGGTCGGCCAACATCCGCGCGCCCATCGCGGTGACCGTGCGATCGAGCACCGAGAGCAGCGAGCCTTCGCGGCGGCCTTCGCGCATGGTGCGGACGATTTCCAGGCTGCGACGGGTCGACTCGTCGATCTCCAGACAATCGCCCCGCCGGTAAGGCACGAGCCGGTCGATGTGATCCAGCGAGGTTTTTTGCGTCTCGCTCAAATAGTCGAGGATCGCCCCGGCGGCACGAATCGCCGGGCCATCCGCCTCTTCAAAGCCAAAGCCTTCGAGACCCGCCGTGCCGAAGTGCTTCGCCAGCGCCTCGGCCGCGGCGGCTTGTCCGAAAGCCCAATCGGGGCGGCGGGTGAGGGATATCTTTTCGGCGACGTTGTTAATCTTGGTGTTGATCGAAGCGTCGGCGCTCTGGGCCACGAGACATTCCGCCGGAGCGATGCGAGCCAGCTCGTCGGCCAACTGCGACTGGGGCAGCGATGAGGCGAAGAACCGGCCGGTCGACAGATCGATCCATGCCAGGCCGGCCGTCTCGCTCTCGATTCCCGCTACGGCCGCCAGATAGTTACTCTCTCGCGGATCGAGCAGCGCGTCGTCGGTCAGCGTACCGGGCGTAACGATCCGCGTTACCTCGCGGCGGACCAGTCCCTTGGCCTTTTTAGCGTCTTCGACCTGCTCGCAAACGCCGACCCGAAAGCCGGCGGCGATCAACTTGGCCAGGTAGCTGTCCAACTGATGATGCGGAAAGCCGGCCATGGGAATCGGGTTTTCACCCTTGTCCCGGCTGGTGAGCGTGAGATTCAGCGCCTTGGCGACAGTCTTGGCGTCTTCGTAAAACAGCTCGTAGAAGTCGCCCATGCGAAACAGCAACAGCGCGTCGCCACAGGCGATTTTCGCGTCGTGGTATTGCTGCATCATTCCGCTGGCCATGCGAAACATCGTAGCAGGCCCGCAGCGGGGCGGCGAGTAGGGGAGCGGATTTCAGATTTCAGATCCCGGTTAGTGGGGCAGGAGTTTGTGATTGGCCGGGCTGAGCCCGGTTGCCCCTAATTCCAGCCGATCTTCTCTCACGGCAGGCAAGGTGACGCAGAACACGTCGGGAATGGTGGCTCACTTGCACCTTTCAGACACGTTTCGACTATAATCAGATGAAGGGAAAGCTCCGATCCCAATTCCGGGAGTGAATCGGAAAGTGGAGTAAAAGGTAGGGAAACAATCGAAGGGTGGGTGTCTCCGACTGCTTGCCAGTTGAGTGCCCACGCGGCGCGTCAATCAGCAACCAAGTTCAGCAAGGGGAAGAGGAAAATGACACTAGCTAGCATGATCATGATTGGCGCAGTGACGGCCGTTCACTGCGAGACAGAAACCGAAAAGAAGTCTGTCGAAGTCACAATCGACGGCACATTTGATATGTGGCTAGAGGGATCGGAGGTAAAGTTCAAGAGGACCTGTGCGAATTTCTACAGTGTTAAACGATTTCAGAAAGACTGCATGCTTGAACAGTATTGCCTCGATTTTTATGATGGGGATCGCTTTGTCGGAACTTACAACTGGTGGAATACAAAAGGGACTCAATTGCCGACATCCTCATCCGGCACTTTCCTACACGATATCAAGATCAAAGAAGGATGGCGTGTCGTATATACGTCACGCTATTACGACGTGGTATGGCGGGACGGGAAGAGAACCGAAAAAGAACTGAGTCATTGGTTTGAAAAGACATTTTGGAAATTCAATTCTGTTGTGCCGCAAGGGACTAAAGGCTTTAAGTTCACCCTAGTATCTTCACCTGGAATGGCTGATCTGGCGACCTATTTACAGGCATCGGGGTTTGTTATTAACGCGACGTATGTCTTTAAGACCGAGGTCAAACAAATAAAGCAAAAAGCAAAACAAGGTGCTGTGGAGCCGAAAGAGCCCCGGAAGAAGCAGGGCTAGCATGTGGCCGCCCAATTACACACTACTGCCCCACTGCCCAGATTTCAGATTTGGGATTTGTAAAGCCGCGACCAGTGGTCGCACACGCGGCGAACTATTCCGCTACCCAATGCCCGGCTACCCGATAAGCGTCTCGTCTTCTTCGGCGCCGTGGATGGTCAGCTCGCCGGCGTCTTCGAGGCGGCGGATGATGTCGACGATCTGCTGCTGAATTTGTTCGACGGTGGAGAGACGCACCGGGCCCATGTAATCCATTTCTTCGGCCAACAGGTCCGATGCCCGTTTAGACATATTGCCGAAGATTTTTTCCTTGAGGTCATCGCTGGCGCCCTTGAGCGCCGTGGCCCACTGCGTGTTGTCGACATTCTTCAGAACGCTTTGAATGTCTTTGTCGGTGAATTTGTTGATGTCTTCGAAGACGAACATCAGGCGGCGAATCTCTTCGACCAGATCGGGGTCTTCCTGGGCCAGGTTTTCCAACAGGCCCCGCTCGGTGGCCCGGTCGGTGACGTTGAGAATCTCGGCCACGCTTTGCACGCCGCCGGCATTCTCGAACGATTGGCTCATCACGCTCGACATGCGATGTTCCAGGCCCTTTTCCACCTCTTGAATGATTTCGGGGATCGTTTGGCCCATTGTCGCCACCCGACGAATCACCGAAAGTTGCCGGTCGGCCGGAAGTCCGGAGAGAATTTCGGCTCCCTTGGCGGCGGGCAAGTGCGAGAGGATCAGCGCGATCGTCTGGGGGTGTTCGTCGACGATGAAGGTCAACAAGTTCTGGCTGTCGACGCCCTTGAGAAAGCCGAACGGCAAGGCCTCGATCTGTTGCTGGACGTTGTCGATCGTGCCGGCGGCGTTCTTGCCCAGGGCCTTCGCAACCAGGCTCTTGGCCAGATCAAGCCCGCCGGTTTCAAAGCCGGCCGCGTTGGGATTGCTGGCGGCGAATTCCTGGATCGAGGCGCTTTGATCCTCGGCCGAGATGGCGCCGATCTTGGCGATCTCGATCGACACGTCCTCAACCTGGGACGGGTCGATACGACCCAGCAGATCGGCCGCCTGGTCCTGCGGCAGGCACATCAAAATCACGGCGGCTTTGCGGATTTCCGTTTGGCTCACGGCGATACTCGTTTGCCAGCCTGCTAGCGGCTGGTTCTTTGCGACTCGTTCTTAGCGGCTGGCCCAATACGTCAGAACGCCCAAGACCGCGGTCGGCTCGGCCGCGATGGTGGCGTGCAATTGAGCCACAGCACAGCGATTTTCCCGGCTGAGGGCCGGTGACTGTGAATAACGCGAGGATGTCATTTGATCGGCTGCGATCGATGGCTCGGTTGCCAAACGTCCTGGTGCTTGCTTTGCTTGCATCTGGGGGAGTTCCTCGTCCGACCGCGGCGTGCAACTCGTCTTTGTCCGGCCATGTTGCCAGCGGACGATTTCGTTGGCCCTCTATCGGATCGTCGGGCGGTGAAACTTGAGAGGAAATTGAGAGAGCGATGGGGCGCTTGCCCTCGGCAAGTTCGTGGCGACACTCACCGGCGGCTAGCGCCGTGCCGCTCTCGTGCGACGATAGTCGATCAAACGGTGCTACGCGCCCACCGGCTGGGCGACTTCTTCCAGTCCGACTTCGATGGTCAGCGATCCCCATTCACTCTCGAAGGGCACACAGATGGGCGTCACTTTCGAGGGGAAACGCACCTCGTGTCCGGCGCCTGTGATGACGCTGGGCAGGCTGATCGAAAGCTCGTATTCATCCAATTTTGCCTTGGCACCTCCGGCCACCATGTTTGCCAACTCGCCCACCGCATCGACCACGTCGTCGTTAATCTCGGTCACTTCCGTCATCAGCAGCGCCGAGGCGGCTTTCAGAGCCAGTTCCTTCGACAAGCTCAACACAACCGTGCCCACGGCCTTGCCCGACAGGCCGATGATGCCGCTGATGGGATGACACGGCGATTCGTCGCTGAGCACGCGAATCTCGCCGCGGGTCAACTTGCAGTTGACCATGGTCTCAAAGACGTTCGTCGTCGCTGTGATGAAGGGGTTGATGTATTCGACGCGCATCCTATGAACCTGTCTTTGTTGTCAGAGGGAGATTCCCGCGATGGTGTAGACCGCCCTCGCGGCAACTAGCGCGCCGGAGGATTCCGTTGCGCAAACTTAGGTTGTGTTTGTTAGCGGTCAAATGCGACGGGGATCACGGCTGGGTTGCCAAGCATGACGAGGAGCGTCTGTCGGTCCGGTTACACTGCCTCGATGGATTGGCGCGGCGACGTTCTCCTTGTAGGAGGCGTCTCCGACGGCGATTTCCTGTAGGAGGCGTCTCCGACGGCGATTTCCTGTAGGAGGCGTCTCCGACGGCGATTTCCTGTAGGAGGCGTTTGGGACGGCGATTTCCTGTAGGAGGCGTTTGGGACGGCGATTCGCTGGGCCATGCCGCACAAGGCAGCCACTGATTCACACGTCGCGCAATTCACACACGGCCGACTGGCCGAAGCACTCGTCGACTTCGATCCTCACCAACGACGGGCGGCTACCGGTTCGCTCTTGCAGGCCATCGAGCAGCCGGCGTCCGATGTAGCGGCCCAACAACTCGGTGGTCGTGTTGGCCACCGGCAGCAGAATACAGTCGCCGCGGGGAAAGACCCAACGGCGATCTTCGAAGGTCACCTCGACACTCGTCTCGTCCGCCTCGACCTTAATTTGTGGATGCTCGCTGGGCAGCAGCATGTGGTGATCCAACTCGTCGACAATGGCCTTCAGCGTGTCGCGCAAGGCTATAAAATCGACGACGTAATGATTCTCGTCGAGCGGCCCGGCCACCTCGGCCGCCACGCGGTAATTGTGCCCGTGCAGCCGCTCGCAGACATCGCCGTCGTAAGTGATGAAGTGCCCGGCGCTGAACACCAGGTAATCCTTCTCGATGCGGACGTGGTAGGTTTCGGTCATATGAATCTCCTGGTTCCCAAGCTCCTGCAATAATAGCTCCCCACCCGGGCTTGCCCCGGTGGAAGCAGGGTTTCTGCACTACCGTTGCGTTCGCCCGGATAATTGTCTCGGCTCACCGACGCCGGAGGCGTCGGTGAGCCGAGACAGAAGAGGGTGCGGCAGCGGCCAAGGTAGTGCAAAAACGTGCGCTCCACCGGGACAAGCCCAGTGGCGGCGGACCGTTTCTCCCGACAGTCACGTTTTCACATGGGCAGCCCGTTATTTCCTCCGCCGCGGCCTCTCACACACCAAACGTCATGTGATACGGCGCCTCAATCACTCCCTCGCGGATCGCTACGAGCAATCCGGCCGCCAGCAGGTCGGCGGTCGTGCCGGGGTTACGGCGGTGGCCGTCGCTGCGAAGCCAGAAGTCGAAATCGGCCAGGGCGGCGCGATAGGCTGCTTCGTCACGCGGTAAAAGTTTCAACACGGAGGCCGCGCGATCGGACACTTCGCGGGCGACCTCTCCTGTGCATTTTCTCGCGATCAGGCTGTCACCGCAAGCGGCCATCAGCCGCAGTTGGGTCTCGACAATCGCATCGGAAAGCGATTTCCCCGCGGCCAGCGATTCGCTCAACCAAGGGACGACCCGATCCAGCACGTCGGAAAAGCCCTCGGTGTATTGTCGGGCAACCAGATCGCGGTCGGCCGCAAGGCGCATCGCCTCGAGCAAATCGCCGGGGGCATCGGCGGCCAGATCGTGATGCTCGGTGGTGCCCATGCCGCCGGGCTGGGCGTGGCGAATGGCCTCGTAGACCTGCCGGGCGTCTTGGGCCGTCAATTCGCTCAGCACTTTCCGGACGCCGACACCGAGTGATTCGCCGCGCGGAACCATGCACAGCGGCGTCAGCAACAGCACGGTGCCGAGGTTGGTGTTGACTCCGACCGCGCTGCGCGTGGCTTGCACCGCGGCTAGCACCGTCTCGCCAAGCGAGCAGCGCGACGCGGCGTCCAATATCGGGCCGATCATGTTGGCGCTGACGACGAAGTCCCAGTAGGTCATGTCGGCGAAATCGGCCCCGCGATGGACGTTGCCGACCTTCGGCGCGGTGACCTCCATCAGACACGCCAGCGAGGCACATTGGCCAATCGAGGTGAGGCTCGGTTCGCTCATCGGCTGCCCAGGGGTAAAGGGTGACGAGAGAGAAACTGCCGCACGGTGGTGACAACCTCGTCGGCTGCCTCCTCCATGACCCAATGCCCCACGTCATCCAGCCGCCGCACATCGGCATTGGGCAGCGTCTCCAAAAACCGTTCCAAACAGGCCGGCGTGAAACACCAGTCCTGCATGCCCCAGATGAATTGAATCGGCCGGTCGGCCAACGTCGGCAGTTGTTGCTCGATGTGACGGAGCAAAGCTCGGGTGCCACTGCTGGCTTGCCCAGCAGTGCCCTCAGCCGGCTCATCGGCACTGCTGGACAAGCCAGCAGTGGCACCCTGAGTTGGCCGCTGTTCCGCAGCGGGAATGTCTTTGACAAAGTTGTAAATCGCCGTGCGGTCGGACCAATTGCCGTACGGCGCCAGCAATCCGGCCTTCGCCGCCGGCGAAAGGCAGCCTCGATTCTCGACCGCCATCCACATCGCCGCGCGGGCGAATAAATTCAACCCCTGCACGGCCAATCGCCCCAGCAGCGGCGTGCGACAAATGCGTATCCGCAGCGGAATCGACTCCGGCACCCAGGCCGCCGTATTGAGCAACACGAATCGCGAAAATCGATCAGACAGTCGCAGGGCCGCCCCCAATCCAATCGCCCCGCCCCAATCGTGGCCGACGAGCGTCACGTCGCGCAAATCGAGATGCTCCACCAGCGCGACCAGATTGGCCACATGCCGCTCCAGCCGGTAGTCGTAATCGGCCGGCTTATCCGACAGCCCACAGCCAACGTGATCGGGGGCAATCAGGCGAAAATCGCCCCGCAGCTTCGAGATCAACTCCCGCCAATAAAACGACCAGGTCGGATTCCCATGCACCAACAACAACGGCTCGCCCTGGCCCTCGTCGAGATAATGATAGCGCACTTCGTCAATTCGCATCTCGTGCGACTCGAAAGGGTACAATGCTCGCCAGTCGTGGCTTGTGGGCATGGGCAAGGGTCTTGTGAGGGAAATAGCAAAGGAAGCTACACTGGGAGTCAGTATACCGGTCGCAATAGGCCGGCCAAAGGACCGATGGCCCGAATCGCCCGTCCCCACCGGGCTTGCCCCGGTGGTTTATTGGTTTGGCAACTACACCGATACCATTGAGCCTCGCGATATTGGCTTCCCAGCCTCTCAGCCGCCGTGGGCGGCTGAGAGGCTGGGAAGGGTCGCGGGGGAGCGCCTGAGCGCCGCGTCCCTGTAGTTGCCAAACCAGCAAGCCATTCGGGGCAAGCCCGGTGGGGATAAGACTTGGCGACGCGATATGTTACGTTCAGCGGTTCGGCCAAAGTGGCGCTGTCCGATCAATTGCACCCACTAGGAGTCCACCCCCCATGCACCGCCTGCCCACTTTCCTCTCGATCGTCCTCGTCGCGTTCGCCGCTCAGACCCGCGCCGCCGACCCGCCGAACATCGTGTTGATTTTCGCCGACGACCAGGGCTATCAAGATCTCGGCGTTTTCGGATCGCCGAACATCAAAACGCCGAATGTCGATCGATTGGCGAAAGAAGGCATGCGGCTGACCGATTTCTATTCGGCCGCGTCGGTCTGTACGCCGAGCCGGGCCGCGCTGATGACCGGCTGCTATCCCGAACGGGTCGGCCGCCTGGGCGTGTTGTTTCCGCGAAACACGATCGGGCTAAACCCGGACGAAACCACGATCGCCGAGATGCTCAAGGCCCAGGGCTACGCGACGGCCTGCATCGGCAAATGGCACCTGGGGCACAAGAAGCCGTTTCTGCCGACCAATCAGGGCTTCGATCTGTACTTCGGCATCCCGTATTCCAACGACATGGGCGTCGACCCGACGATGGATTTGGCCGACGACATTCACTGGCGTAACGGATACACGGAAGAGAAATTTCGCAAGCTATCCGCCAACAGCCGGGCCGGCGGCCCGCCGCTGATGCGTGGCACCGAAGTCGTTGAGTTCCCGGTCGACCAAAACACGCTGACCCGGCGGTATACCGAAACGGCGATCGAGTTCATCACCGCCAACAAAGACAAGCCGTTTTTCGTTTATCTGCCGCACACCATGCCGCACATTCCGCTGTATGCCACGGGGCAGTTCGCGGGCAAGTCCGAGGCGGGCCTTTACGGCGACACGATCGAAGAGATGGACTGGTCGGTCGGGCAAATCATGGCGACGCTCAAGAAACTGAAGCTCGACAAAAACACGCTGGTGATCTACACCTCGGACAACGGGCCGTGGAATCTGCGGGCCAATGCCACGGCGAAGGTTAAAGGCAACACCAATCGCAAGGTCGGCGGCTCCGCGCTGCCGCTGCGCGGATACAAGTTCCAGCAATTCGAGGGCGGCATGCGCGAGCCGACCGTGATGTGGTGGCCCGGCCACATTCCCGCCGGATCGGTCTGCTCCGAAGTGGCCGGCACGATCGACCTTTTGCCGACCATCGCCGCCATCACGGGGGCCAAGCTGCCGGCCAAGAAGATCGACGGCCACAACATCCTGCCCCTGCTCGAAGGCCGGCCGAACGCCAAGAGCCCGCACAAGGCATATTTCTATCAGTCCAAGGCCGTCCGCATGGGCGACTGGAAGCTGATGGTCTCCGGCCGGGGCGTCAAAGGCAAGCTGCTGTTCAATCTCGCCAAAGACATCGGCGAAAAGCACAACGTCGCGGCGGATAACCCCGAAATCGTCAAAAAGCTCACCGCCGTCCTCGAACAATTCAAAGCCGAGATGAAAGCGGAAGGCCGTCCGCCCGGGCGGCTTTGATTGGAATCACGCCCGTTGAAAAAATCGGGGGCACAAAAGGGGACGCAGCTCGTTTCTGTTCAGAGAAACGAGCTGCGTCCCCTTTTATCCACCGAAACGCTGGCCCATGTTATTTTGTACTCCCTTTACTCTGCGTTCGCCCTGTCCATCAGTCGTGCGAAGTAATCCCGCGCGGCGCGATGTTCCGCGATGACTTCTTTACGCTGCTTCGTATCGGCGATCTTTAGCCGGCGGGCGCGCTCGAAAACCCAGTCGTGGAAGAATTTGGCCGAAGCGCGGCTGACTCGCTTCTTCCCGGCGATTTCGACGTAATACGGGCCGGTCATGGCGAAGCGGTAAGTGGAGTGGACGTTGGTCACCGCGCGGACCAGGAACCAGCCGCTTTGTTTGAAACTTACCGGCGGAAGACGGCCTTTGTTTTTGGCCCATTCGCGGAGCGGAACCTCATGCACCACCCGGCCGTTTTTGATGATCTCCAGGTAATCGATCTTGTCGCGGGTGGCCAGCTTCAAGGCGATTTCCAATTCGAGCGTTTGGCCCGCTTCCGCGTCGAACACATGGCCCGGTAGTTGACCTTCGACCAAAGGCCGCAGCAGCGGGCCGTTGGTGACGACGACTTGCCCGGCGGCCAGGCCTTTCATCCACCGCTGGTAGCTGAAGTCCTGGCCGCAGAACACATAGACGCGGTTGTAACCGACCGGGTTGGGCACCAGGCCCGAGGCACTGCCGGCAGAGGGCGGCAGCCGCAGGCCGCAATTCAGCAGGTGAAAGTAAATCTGCTGCGCCCAACGGGCGTTTCCGTGGGTGCCGGGATACGGCAGTTTGTCGCGGGCCTTGCCTTTGGCTTCATGGGCGATGACGCCGCCGCGGTGCATGTGTGAGTTGGCGATCTGCACCGATCCGAGCAGCCCATGGGCCGCCCACAGCGGCAGATCCCAGTCGAAGATGCGCTCGGCGTCGATCGACGCGCCGGCTTTCTTGGCAGCGCGGGCGTAGTGCAGCGAGGAGGGGAATTCCGCCGTGGCGCCGGACAAATCGACCGGCGCGGTTCCGCCGAGCATCAACAGCGACCCGCCGGCCCGTCGGTCGACGCCCCCCAGCGTGTGATAGCAGCGCCGGTCTTGGAGCACGACCAGCGGCCCGCCGGCCGGCTGTTTCGTGCGGTCGAGACGGTGCCGGTTATCCCAGGTGACGACATGGGCCACATGCAGGTTTTCGGCCCGCATCAGCAGCGGCAGGTCTTTGAGCGGCCTTCGCACATGCAGGTCGCCGGCCCACCAACCTTCGGCGGCCATGTCGACGTGCCGTTTCATATCGACTTTTTTTGTATCGTCCGCATCGTCGTTGATCTCGAAATGCCCGCTGCGGACGGCGTACTCAGGACCGCATTCGACCTCGAACGTGTAATTCCCGCGGGGCAGTTCGAGGGTGATCTTGCCGTCGAAGACGAAATGGTCGTGCCAGAACGGGGCGCCGGGCACTTTGCGGGGCCGCTTGGCGGCGTTTTTCAGGTGCATCCGCGCGGCCAGCGGCTTGCCGGTGTCTCGATCGACGACCAAAACCTCTAGCTGTCCGCCCCGCCGCGCGGCGAGGGCAGCGGACGAGAACAGCAGCGTAACGATCAGACTTATGGCGGCGCGTCGCATAACCAAGTTTAGCACGCCGGGTGAGTCGTCGTCTTCCCGCGACCTGTTTGGCGGCTGGGGGTTGGAGGCTGGGGGTTGGAGGCTGGGGACTGGAGGCTGGAGGCTGGAGGCTGGAGGCTGGAGAACTGCTACGTCCGTTTACCCGAGCCCCCAGTCCCCAGTCCCCAGTCCCCAGTCCCCCAATCCCAAATCCCAAATCCCAAATCCCAAATCCCAAATCCCCAATCCCAAATCCCAAATCCCCAATCCCAAATCCCAAATCCCAAATCCCCTACCACGTGCGTGCTTGATGCTTTGGCCCATCCCCACGTACAATGAGCGGATGGACGAGGATCATTACAAAACCCTGGGGATCTCGCGAAACGCTTCGGCGGCCGACATCCAGAAGGCATATCGGGAACTGGCGCGCAAGTACCATCCCGACCTGAACCCCGACGACAAGACGGCCAAAACGAAATTCCAACAGGTACAAACCGCCTTTGATGTGTTGAATGACTCGAAAAAGCGGGAAATGTACGACCGTTACGGCAGCGCATTTGAGTCGATGGGAGCCGGCGGACCGCGGGGCGACCCCAACGGTGGCCCAGCCGGGTTTGAGGACGTTGACTTCAGCCAGTTTTTCGGCGACAAGTTTCAGCACGACCCCTCCGGCGGTTTCGGCGATATTTTTAGCCAGTTTCGCCGCGCGGGTCGTGGGCGACGAGCCCGGCCGCAGCCGCCGCGCGGCGTCGATCTGCGCTATCCACTCGAAATTCCCTTTCAGACGGCGGTCACCGGCGGCGAGGTCCAAGTTACGGTGCGCCGCAACACCGGCAAGGTAGAAACCATCGCGGTCAAAATTCCCCAGGGCATCGGCGACGGCAAGAAGATTCGCTTGCGCGGTCAGGGCGAATCCCATCCGGCCGGCGGCCCGCGGGGAGACATCATCATCGAGGTCAAAGTCACGCCGCATCGCTACTTCAAGCGGCGCGGAAATCATCTCGACGTGGTTGTGCCGGTCACGCTCGCCGAAGCCGCCTTGGGAGCCAAGATCGATCTGCCGACGCCGCAAGGTACGATCGCCCTCACTGTGCCCAAAGGCACTTCCAGCGGCGCGAAACTCCGCGTGAAAGGACACGGCGTTCACCCTCGTAACAGTGAGCCGGGCGATCTGCTCGCCGAGATTCAGATCGTGCTGCCCGACGACCTGGACGAGCGGACCATCGAACTGATCCACGAATTTGAGCGGCATAACGAGCAGACGCCACGCAGCGACTTGAAGTGGTGAGCACCGAGACGGAGATGTCCAACCAACGATTCCTGCAGAAATATCGAATCCGTCGCAATGCCGACTTTCAGCGGGTGTTTCGCCGCCGCCGCTCAGCCGCCGACGAGGTGATCGTGGTGCATGTGTGTGAAAACGATCTGCCCCACGCCCGGCTGGGGGCGGCCGTCTCGAAGAAAGTCGGCAATGCCGTCCGCCGCAATCGTTGGAAGCGGCTGCTCCGCGAGACGTTTCGCATCACGCGAGAAGACTTACCCGTAGGCGTCGATTTGGTCGTGGTGCCTCGCCGGGGAGTGCAGCCGAGTTTGTCCCAACTGCTCACATCGCTGCGGAGCGTCGCCCGTCGTGCGGCCGCGCGGCTCAGCGAGAGGGGCCGATGAAATTCCCCTGGGCCAGCATCGTCGGGCTGCCAAGCTGGTTGCTGATTGCGGCCGTGCGGCTCTATCAATTGCTGCTCAGCCCACTGATCGGGCGGACCTGCCGCTTTGATCCCAGTTGTAGTGCGTACTTTATTTTGTCGGTGCAGAAATACGGAGCCCTCCGCGGCGCGCTCCGCGGCCTTGCCCGCATCTGCCGCTGTCACCCATTTCATCCGGGCGGATACGATCCGCCGTAAGGGCTCGATGCCTCTTACCGCGCCGCGTGCCGTGAGCTGCCGCCCAGCGAATGCGCCCTCCGCCACGCGGTGTCGCAGCGGCCCAGCAAAAAAACCATCAGGCCGCTGAGAATTACGACTAATCCACACCACAGGGTCACGCGGGCGTGTGGGCCGCTGATGTGAAGCAGGGTCGAGTCTCCCGGATCGGAAGAAAAGGAAATCGCCATGCCCGTTCCGTACGCGGTCGCCACACAGGTAAACACTCCCATCATCACCCGCAATGTGCTCCAGTCGGGCACCGTAAGCATCCAAATGATGTAGGCGAGTTGTAACGCCGAGAGGAAAACAACGGCGCTAACCCACAACCGGTCGCCGAAGCTGCCGATGTTGGCCAGCGCCGGCCAAAGACAAATGGCCGTTAGCACCGCGAGCCCCGCCGCGAGCCAACGCACGGTCCGCACCCGCGCCAACTCCGGCCGATAACCGGGGCCCGAAGATATCCAGCGTGTCCAAAAGGCGTCGTTCTCGCGGGGCTCGTCCAGCGGCTCCGTTAGGCTCGTTTCGGCCGAAACCGCCGCTGGCGGATTTGCCAGCGTCTCTTGGCGTTCGGCCGCCAGCGGAATCGGCGGCGGACTCGTCACCCGCTCCCCCCGCGGCTTCAGCGGCGGCGGCTTGGCGCTGCTGTTGTCTCTGCTTTTGCCGTCTTCTGTCGGCTCATTGGCAACCACCAACACGCCGGGGATCGTCACGGTTTCCTGACACTTAGGACAGCGCGCCTTGTGGCCCGCGCGTTCCTCGGGCGCAGCAAGCTTATGGCCCGACGGACAACGAAAACGAATCGGCATGGCAGACGACCAAGGCAAGAGCCAGCAACAGCGACCTCAGTGCTCCAGTGTGCCCTGCCGGAATGCGCGGGTCAAGCGCCGCGGGTCGTGATACCGCTTGACCGCATTCCAACCACACAGCAACATTCTGCGCAGGCACTTCGAGAGTTTTCGGGATCAGATCGATTTTAGTGGTTGACACCACCTCCTAGTGGTTTAGGATCAGGATTGCTCGGTTTCTATCATTTGCCCCGGCATATAACGGATTCCGTTAGTGAACTCATTGCACGAGAGGAGATTGTAAATGCAACGGTTCCATCTCTCTCTGACTGCCGCGTTGGCTTGCGTTGTGGCAATCGTCGATGCTCCACTTCACGCGGCGTTGATCGTGAATTTCGACGCCGATTCTTATGCGTCGACCGGCCCGGCGGGGAACTGGACGGACAGCGTTGACGGCAGTACTGCATTGGTCGTGGGTGAGCCGCACGTCGTGAAAGACTTTGTTGGGTTTCGGTATGTGAAGTTCGACGGGGACGACCACTTTGATGCCATCGAACCGATTGCCGGCCTGAATCAGTGGTCGCAAACCGTGGTGTTCCGCACCGATTCGACTGGTGCGAACGGCCAAGACGATTTCTGGAGAAACTCGGGTCTGCTTGGCATTGATCTCGCCGGTAGTAGCCGTGGCGACTGGAGCGTTGGCATCCAGGTCACCGAAGAAATCAACTCGGGTTGGGGAAACCCCGACAGGGGAACCGGTGGAGCCTTTGTGGGGAATAGTTGGGTCATTGCCACCGCGTGGATGGACTGGGTCAACAACGACGGCAGGATTTATCTATCGAGCATGGCCATCGACGGCCACTTTCACATCGGGGCCGACGAGGTCGCCCAACGCAACGACATGGGCAACGGCACAGGCGGCGTCGAGGTGAACAACTTTGGATTGGGTTATATTCTCGGTGCAAATACTCACTTCAGGGGCGACATCGCAGATATTCAGATTCACGATACGTTGATGACAAAGGGCGAGATTTTTGATCTGCACCTCCAGTTGGCATCGCAGTTCGTACCGGAACCCGCTTCGGTTGCCCTGTTTTTGACAGGACTCCTCAGTCTGCTGGGTTTCTCTTTGCGGTGTCGGCGGAAACTCCGGTGAACGCGTCGGCTTCGCGCTCGGTTTCTTCGCTTTGCCCTTCGGCGGCTTGTCCGCCGCCGGCTCATTGGCCACGACCAACACGCCGGGGATCGTCACCATCTGCTGGCATTCGGGGCAGCGAGCCTTGTGGCCCGCGCGCTGTTCAGACGCAGCAAGCTTGTGACCCGACGGACAACGAAAACGAATCGGCATGGCAGACGACCAAGGCAAGACACCCCTCAGCAGCGACCTCAACGCTCTAGTGTGTCTCGCCACGAAACATGGGTCAAGCGCCACCGACCGACAGGCATCCTGCCGGTCGATCGTCTACTCGTCGACATACACGCGCGTGCTCTCTTCCTTGGTGACTGGTGTGGTCATCTCGGCCGTTTGCAGTTGCACGCGAATCCGCAGATCGCCGGGCCGGACACCCTTGGCGCGGATGCGATAGGTCGTATCGGCCTTGGGGGCCAGTCGCGGCAGCGCTTGGAAAGTCACGCGCTGCCCCTCGATGACGCCGCGCGTCGGGCCGTCGGTCGAGATGGGCGTAATCCCGTCCGGCAAGACGGCGACCACCACGATGTCGATCGACGCCTTCGAGCCTTGATTGACGACCCGCACCTCGTAGGTCGTCTCTTCGCCGACTTCGATCGGATCGTTGACGTCGGCCACCTCGAACAAGATGGCGGCCAGCCCTTCGACCCGAGTCGTCTGTTCGGCCGAGGCGGACAGCCCTTGGTCAGACTTCGTCTCGACCCGTAGCTTATGCGACCCGGCCTCGACCGGCAGCGCGACTAGTGTGACCGTGCCCGATTCGTTGGGCGGTAGCTCTTCCAGGCTCCAGTAAACGGTGTGCGTGGCCGCATCGTACGAGCCGGCGTTGTTCGCCTTGACGAACTTGAGGCCCTTGGGAAGCCGCGTCAACAGTTCGACGTTTTTGGCCGTGGCGGTGCCGGGGTTCGACAGCGTCACGGTGTAAGTGGCCCGCCGTTCCAAGTAACGTCGTTTCGGACCGTCGACCGAAACGGCCAGCGCCGGGGCGACGATCTCGAACTTGGTAATCGCCTCGGCGGTCAAATCGCCGTCACCCTGGACCGTGAGCGTATTGGTGACAGCACCGGCCTGCACGGTCGATAGCACCAGCTCGATTTCGCGAACCTCACCGGGGGTCAGCGTGCCGACGTCGAACTCCAACTGGTTACCGGCCGGGTGCTTTAGCGCCGCCGGCACGTTCTGACTCAGCACGACGCCGGTCGCGGTTCCGCTGCCGGTGTTGGACATCTTGATCTTGAGCGTCACGCCGTCGCCGATCATCACCTTGCGCGGCGCAGAGACCTGGATCGATAGTTGCGGCTTGGTGGCCGTGGTGCGTGCCGAGGCCTCGCTGCGGAATACGACCGAAGCGACGCTGCCGATCTCGCCCTCGACGATCGGCGTCAGTTGCATTTGCACCTTGACCTGCTCGCCCGGCTGGAGCGCGCCGATCAACCAGATCAAGGTTCCTCCAGGCCCCCGCGTCGCCTGGGGCGTGGTGCTTATCAGCCTGGTGCCCTTGGGCACCGTGTCGTGGATCTCGACGCCGGCCACCGCTGTCTTGCCGGAATTACGGACCGAAACCTCAAAGGTGGCCGGCTTGCCGACCTGTACTTCGCTGGGAGCCGACTTGAGCACCGTCAAGCTGGGCGTTTGCGAGCCTTCGAGCTGTTTGTCGCCGGGTGTGCCGGTTCCGTCCTCTTCGCGAGCAGGAGTTGTCGCGGCCGGAGCGATCGTGTCGGGAAATCGTCGCTTCTCACCGCCGCCGGATCGCGACGTGCTCAGCGGTCGAGCGTCTTCGACCACCTGAAATCTGCCGGCCGGAGGTGTCTTGGTGTCGGCGCGGTCCGTCGCATCGTCGATCGGCAAGGTTGGTCCGCCCGCTGCCAACACAGTGGCGCGCGAGCCGTCGATCGGGTCGGAATTTCGCGCCCGGGAGAAGCGGTCGTCGGGGCGAATCTCTGCGTTGCCGAGATTAGCATCATGATTCAGCGGTGCCGGATCGGCCGATTGGTATCCGCCATCGTCCTGAGCCAGGGCAGCATCAAGGCGTGGGCCGCTGCCGGCCGGTATCTCGCCGCCAAAATGGTCTTGGCGAAAGTTCGCGTCGAGGCCGGGCTGGCCCATCAGGTCGGTCGCGGCGGCCGGACGGCTCGAAAACCGATCGTTGCTATCGCGAGGGCTCTGCCGCTCCTGACTGTCGAGCTGCGTGGTCTCGTCTTGAGCGTCGAACCGCTGGGAAGGTGCCTTGCCGTCGTTCGGAAAACTCGAAAACAGCTCGGCTCGATCAGCCGACAGCGAGGCCGCTGGCTCGCCGATTCCGCCCGTTGGCGAAAGGGCCCCGTCCGTTGGCAACACGGCGCTGGCGGCGGGTGGAGTGACGGCCGCTGTGTCGTCCTGTGGATCTTCGATTTCCCTTTGTGCATGGGCGATCGCGATCAGTCCCAACACAATGACCCCAGCCAGGGCCGACAGACGAATGAGAATGCGTTTCATGGGGCTACCGTTCCGCGAAAAGAGAGCATGGGCGTTAATCACCGGCCTCCCACCGTCGCTTCAGACCGAGCGACAAAGACAAGACAAAAGAAGCCGCGGGGGGGTAAATACCAAGATCCCACAAATCGCGGAAGGCCAATTTCGCGGCGACCCGGACAAAGCCTACAGCATGACCTACGCGGCGCGTCGTCGCCGTCGCCGGAGGAGGCCCAAGCTGAGTATGGCGATCATCGCAAGCAGCATCGTCGACGGCTCCGGAATCTCCTCGGCACCCAAAACGGCCTCGGGCGATCCGGCCGGTCCGGGTCCGGTCCAATCGGCCAACAGGACGGTCAGATCCTCGAAGTTGACCGGGGTGGTGGTCGGATTGACGAGGTTGCCCCGGGTCGCGTTGACGTGCCTATTCCAGTTCGCCAGCAACACGGTCAGATCCTCAAAATCGACGAAGCCGTTGTTGGTCAGGTCGGAGCCCCGAGCGGCAGCGATCGTGAAGCTGGCGTCGCTGACGCCGTAATAGTCGGTTCCGCTGTTGTCCATGCGGACGCGCGCCCAGGTATCGTCCGAGCGGATGTCGGGGATCGTCCAATCGTAGCTGTGCCGACTCCCGACGGCGCCGCTGCCCGGCGGAAGGTTGTTGGCGACATTGATCCACGGGCCATTGCTGCTGGTGGTCGAGTACCACAGATCCCAGTTCTGTAAGTTGTGGGCGATCTCAATCTCCCACCTGACGGTGAACACGCTGCCCGCTTCGAGCACCTCGGCGCCGTTGGGGGCGAACAGGTCAACGTGAGCCACCGCCGGACGGGCCATCGCAAGCCCGACGGCGATCAGGCCACAACAGATCCAAAACCGGATGGCGCGCATGTCGGGCTCCCCGTGAAGGCACGAAACAGAGTCTACATTACAACCGCCATTCTATCGATTCAGGTCGAGGAATTCAACAAGATCGACGGAGCAATTCCGCCAGGACGTGGCCGAATGGTTCAACGGCGAATTGGCCCTACTGCTTCACACACAGCCCGACGTTCGACATCGTCGACGAGTTCTTCGTCGGGGACTTGCGGCAAGACAGCAATGTTTCCAGCGTCGACGTACCCGAGGTGATGTTTTTCGATCGCGTCTTGACCGACGACGAACTTCGCGGGGTCGAGGAGTATCTCGACTTCAGATACTTCAATCCAATCCCGGAGCCGTCGACGCTGCTGCTCGCGCTGATGGCTGCGTTGGGCGGGTGCTGCTGGAGGCGGAGGAGAATGGACCGGTGATTTTGCCGAGCCCGTCAATGTTCCTGCGGTGGTATCGCGGTTTTCGCGGAGAATTGTCCGCCCGACCGCACCCTATAGGGGGTTCAGTGAGGGATCGATAAAATTATTATAACTTGGTGTTTTTTTATTGCGTCGTTTCATCCCTGGATCTATAATGACACAAACCGGCGATCTGGCTGTCCGCCCAGACCGCTCGTATTGTGATCTTTTGGTTGCCTTTTCAAACGTCTGTTCAGCGCGCCATTTCGGCACAGGGGGTAGCAAAGTGAAACGATCCATTTTCAATCGAAATCCTGTCGTGTCGCTTCTTGTGGTTTTGAGCATCGTTCTGCTCGGGAATTTCTCGGTCCACGCCGAACCGATTCCGATCGGTGCCGGCACTGGAATCCCGCTGGACGAATTGGATACCACCGGCGGCGGTCCGCGAACCAACGTCGACCTGAGTTCGCCCGTCGACCTCGTCGCCGGATTTTATCAGGCAACGGAGTTTTCGTTCGCCGCGGGCCGGGCTGGCCAGGCAACGCCGTTTCTGGCCGTTTCGACGGGGCCGCAGACCTACAAAGTGATTGCCTTGGGTGACAACGCGGTCTTTGACGCTGCCGCTACTACAACGGTGCCTTTTGGCGGAACCGATGTTTTCAGCTTGGATGCAACCACCACGGTCTTCGCCGGCATCATCAATCCACCGGGAAGCGTTGACAACCCGATCTGGCTCGACAACGGCGCGGGCGCAACCGATCACGACAACGCCGATCTTAGCCCGATTACCGCGGTGGGCGACGTCGTAGATGGGTTCAGCCACGCGAATCTGGGGCGAACGTACGCCTTTAGCATCACCGTCGATGACGCCATTCCCGAGCCGTCCAGCTTGCTGCTGGCGAGCATCGCTTTTGCCAGCCTTGGCTGCTGCGCGTTGAGACGACGACGGCGAGCGGCATAAGGAATTCTGCCGGGTATCGGAGCCGGTAGCTGGATCGCACGAATTCAGATCGGTTCGATTGGGCCGAATTCTTGCAAATTCAGCTACGATGCGTGATGCTCCGCCGGGCAACCGCTGCTACCGGTCGCGTCTTTGGTGATACAGAAACCCGTCCTCCGCGCCGACCAATAGTTCCGGCACGCCGTCGCGATCCCAATCGATCGCCACCGGCACGATCATCTGCAGGTCCATGGCGATTGGCCGGCCGTTGAATGCCAGCCTTTGCCCGGCCTTGTACTTCGGCTTGCGTCGGCTGCCGATGTTTTCAAAGTAGGTGAACTTGTCGAGAAACTCGCCACACAGCAGATCCAAATCGCCGTCGCCGTCGAAGTCGGCGTATTTCCATTGATCGGCGCGAATTTTGCCGCGGTGTCCCAGCTTGGGCGAAAGCGGAAACTTCTTTGAGAGTCCCAGTCCTCGCCTGGCAAAGTCAACGTACTCCCGCGCCGGCCCCATCACCCGCGCCTTGCCGCCCACATAACAGACCTGCACGTTGTCCGCCCCGGCACTGATCCGCACCCCCGGCTTAAACACCGGCATTTTCACATTGCCCTCGGTGTTCTCAAAAAAATACGTCCCGTTGTGCGGCTTGTCCGGGCAAACCACGACCAGATCGTTGTCCCCGTCTCCGTCAAAATCCATCGGCAGCGGCCAGGCCCACAGCCCGACGCCCAAATCGACGACGAGTCCGGGGTGGTTGTAAGCGAGGTTGCCGGCTCCTTCGAGAATTTGCGTCGGGAATTACTCCTCGACGCCGGCAGCGTCTACGAGATACAAATCGTATCGCCCGGCGCGTTCAGATACAATCAACAGCCGCTTGCCGTCGGGATGCCAGGCGGGGTAGTCGTCGCGCTCGGGGTGATGGGTGATGCGGCGGACGCCCGTGCCGTCGAGATTCATCACGTAAATCTCACGATTGCCGTCGCGCCCGCTGGCAAAGGCAATGCGGCGGCCGTCGGGCGAAACGACGGGGCGGATGTCCATCAGCGGGCTGTCGGTCAGCCGCCGCGGGTTCTTGCCGTCGGCGTCCATGGCGTAGATTTCGTAGTTCTTGTCGCGGGTCGCCCCGAAGACGATCGTCTTGCCGTCGGGCGTGTAACACGGCCAATTATTCACGCCGGGCGAATCGGTCAGCGCTTTCTTATCGCCGGCCTGCGGATTGACCGAAAATATCTGCTGTGTGCCGTTTTCCGGATAGCAATACAACACCCGCGAGTTATCCGGCGCGATGGCCGGGCTGCGCAAGCCGGAAAACCCGCCGCCCGGCTTGATCTCGGCGTCCTTGTTCAGCTTGGTGTCGCGGATCACCAGCGCCAGGCTCAAATTGCCCCGGCTTTGCACGAAGGCGTAGAACCGGCCATCACGCGAAAATGCCGGCTCGAACTCGCTCTTGGTCGCCTTCTCGTGCAGCGGCGAGGGCTTTTGTTTGATCGTATCGGCTTCGTCAAACTTGAGCTGCATAATCTGCAATTGAATCGGGCTCGCGCCCGACACGTAGACGATTTGCTTGCCGGCGTTAGTGAAGGTCGGGTCGCGTTTGAGGTGGCCGTCGTTGGTGAGCCGCAACGGCCCGGCAGCGACGGGGGAATTGTAAATTGAAAATGGCAAAATGAGAATGGCCTTTAATCGGGAATGGCAACGTCCGCTTGCATCAGCTTGACCAGCGAACGGGCCAAGCCCTCGATGACATGCTCGTCAAACCAGAACGTAATGTCGCCGCGACGGACCAGCGAATCGTTATATTCTCTCCTTCCCTCTCTCCTTCTCTCCCTCATTCTCTCCCTCTCTCTACTACCCAATTTCATCGAGCAACCGATCGAGTGCGACGTTCATCTTCGCGTCGGTGTCGTAGGTTCCCTCGGCGATGGCCGCCTTGGCGGCGGCGACTTTGTCGGTGCGGATGTCGGGAATCTCATGGATCTGCGCCGCCCGTTGAGCCGCTTCGGAGATATCGACCCGATCGGTCTGGGCGCTGGGCTTGGGCGCCGGGTTGGCCGCCGGCTTGTGATGGGGCGCGGGAATCGGCTGGGGACTGGAAACTTGCGACGGTCCGTAAATTTGCACGGTGAGTGCCTCCGGTGGAAAATGCGAATGGTTCACAAAGGCCGGCACTGCATTCCGTGTCAAAGAATTCGACGGTCAATCCGTGTCGAAGAAGTTCGACTTCGCGAGCGATAGCACTCGTTAGATCGTCATGCGTGCCGTGGACGTTTAGGTAATTCTCCTGCGGGATTCTGTTCGTTCGCACTCTTTCGGCGGCAACGTGTAACGGCTGCGCCGGCGTTGCTGTGTCTTTGATCTTTACGCAGCGGCCCCCTCGTTGGTTCGCGCCGTCCGGCTGGTGAATCTACACCGGCGGCGTTGTATTGTGACGAGCCGGCGCCCCAGGGTAACGCGCCACTTGGAATCGATTGTGTCGTGCGCCTTTGGCTGCTGGTGTAACATTGCGGTCGCGCCAGCCGCCGCCTTCCGCGTTGTCCGCACGAGCCGTTTCTACTGTTTGCCGGGCAGCACACTCAACACCCGCTCTTCCTTCGGCAAACCTCCTGCCCCACGGAACCGGCAACCACGGGCGGTAAGATTGTTCAAAAAATGTGTTCCTGCCAGCCCACACGATCGCTTTTAACCGCTGCTCTTGCCGCGGCCGTCGATTTTTCATTGACTCAACCGATCGATTTCGGCCGACGGATTATAGGAAGCTTGGCCAGACACGGCAAGAGAGATGAAATCCAGATTATCCCCCGGGCCGGCCGGCAATGTTCGACGATGATGTCTCTCGGCGGTCCACTACCCCGGATTCTTCATGAACGCCGCCAAATTGTCTCTGACTCGTTTCGAGTTTTCGCGTTGCGTCGATGGCGCGAAAAACAGACTGTCAATCAGCCGCGGGGCGCTAGCCCAATGCCATCTACTTTGGCCTATTTTTACGGAGCGACATGCTTTGGTATGATATTTGCGCCATCCAGGTAGTTTTCAATTGAAACTGCCAAACTGACAGGGATGGAAAAATGGTTAAGCCACGG
>JADFKK010000270.1 GCA_022564995.1 Planctomycetota bacterium
CGAAAACGCGACTCACTCGAAGCACATGTATTTAGGTACGAAACGCATTGTCGCCCGCGAAATGATAGCGACGCTTTCACTGCTAGCTATAAAAGGCTGCCCCCAGCCCCCACCCCCCAGACCCCAGACCCCAGACCCCAACCCCCACCAAATTCGCAGATCATCACCATTCTTACACCACGGTAAAGTTGAACCGCCATGAACCTGCCCTCGGAAATTTTCGGCGATGTGATCGTGGTCCACACGCCGGAAGAACTCAACGCGGATAACGCGGATTCGTTGACCACTTACCTGACTCAACTCGAGTGCCGCAACATCGTCCTCGACTTGGATAATACGGAATCGATCGACAGCGAAGGCCTCACGGCGCTGCTCGATACACGAGACCAATTACAGACGCTCGATGGCGACGTCAAGATATCGACCAGTAACCACAGCAACCGCAAGATTCTGGAGATCAGCCGACTCGACCAGCAGCTCGACGTGTTCGGCAGCGTCATCGACGCCGTCAAAAGCTTTCGCTGATTCATCCCATGAGCACCGCCATCGAATCACCACTGCGACTGGGCAACGTCTTGATCGAAAGAGGATATCTTTCGATCGAGCAGTTGGACGATGCGCTGGTACATCAGCAGAGCGACGGCCAGGGAAAATTGCTGGGCGAAATCCTCGTCGAGTTGGGTTATTGCGACGAGGACCAGGTTGTCGAGTCTCTGGCCGCCGAGTACGGGGTGCCCTATGTCAACCTCGACGTCCGCTTCTTCGACGCCAAGGTGATCGACATTCTGCCCCGCGAGTACGTCGAACAGAACCTCGTGCTGCCGCTGTATGTGGTCCGTGGCACGCTCACCATCGCCGTCAGCGAGCCGGCCAACCTGTTTCTTATCGATGAGCTGCGCCGTCGGACCAAGCAGCAGATTCAGATCGTGGCCGCCACCGGCAAGAGCATCCGCCGCACCATCAGCAATCTGCCCGATTCCAAAGTCTTCGTCATCGACGACATCATCGAAGACTCCGATCAGACCGACGTCACGCTGATCGAAGACGCCATCGAAGACATCGGCGACATCGAGGAAGTCGCCGGCCAATCGCCCGTCATTCGGCTGGTCAACTACATCATCTATCAGGCCGTTAAAGAAGGCGCCAGCGACATCCACATCGAACCGGCCGAGCGCTGCATGAGAGTCCGCTACCGCATCGACGGCAAGCTCTACAAGTCACTCGAAGTCCCTTTGCATCTGCTGCCCGCCGTGACCAGCCGCATCAAGATCATGGCCTCGCTCGACATCAGCGAGCGGCGCCTGCCGCAAGACGGTCGCGTGAACGTGATGCTCGACGGCCACCGCATCGACCTGCGAGTCAGCCTGTTCCCAGGCAATCGGGGCGAGAAGACCGTGATTCGGGTGCTCGATACGCGCAGCGTTTCGCTCAACCTGGAAAGCTTGGGATTTGCCGAGGATATCCTCAATGATTTTCAGGCGAACATTCGGGCGCCCAACGGAATCGTGCTGGTGACCGGCCCGACCGGCAGCGGAAAATCGACGACGCTTTACTCGGCGCTGAACCAAATCAGTTCGATGGAAATCAATATCTGCACGGTCGAAGACCCGATCGAATATCACTTGCCGTTGATCAATCAGTTTCAGGTGCAAGACCGCATCGGCATGACGTTTTCCAAAGCGCTGCGAGCCTTGCTGCGGCAAGACCCCGACATCATCATGGTGGGCGAAATTCGCGACGAGGAAACCGCGCGCACGGCGATCCAAGCGGCGCTCACCGGCCATCTGGTGTTCAGCACGCTGCACACCAACGACGCCTGCTCGGCCGTTACGCGGCTGGTCAACATGGGTGTCGAACCGTATTTGATCGGCGCGGCGCTTAACATGGTGCTGGCCCAGCGGTTGGTGCGGCGGATTTGTCCCAAGTGTAGCGAAACCTATGAGCCGCCGCGAAAGCTGCGCAAGGCAGTCGACAAAATGGGGCACAACATCGAAACCTACTACAAAGGAGTCGGCTGTAAACGCTGCCGCAATACGGGCTTTTCCGGTCGCATCGGCGTCCACGAATTGCTCGTCATCAACGACAAATTGCGAGACGTGATCGTCTCCGATCCATCGATTGTGCCGATCCGAAACATCGCCCGCGACGGAGGCATGGCCACGCTGCAACACGACGGGTTTCGTAAGGTGCGCGAGGGCATCACCACGGTCGAGGAAATCATGCACATCTCTGGTGAGTTCCGAGAATGACGTTTGAATACGAAGCACGCGACGCGCTGGGGCACACCATGCAAGGCATGGTCGAGGCCGGCAGCGCCGAAGAGGCCACGCAGCAGCTCAACCGCGACGGCCTCAGCGTGCTGTCGATCGAACAGGCCGGCGAGGTCGGCACGCTATTGACCCGCGGCGTCACCAAGAAGGAAATCGTCTACACGACCAACCAACTGGCGGTCATGGTCGAGACCGGCATCACGCTCTCGACGGCCATCGAAAGTATCATTGAGCAGGAGAAGAACCCCACGCTGAAGCGCGTGCTCAAAGATCTCAAGTCAGGGGTCGAAAGTGGTGAGGAATTCTCCACGGCATTGGCCCGACATCCCAAGCTGTTCAATCAGACCTACATCTCGCTCATCAAGGCCAGCGAAGCAACCGGCACGCTCGGCGAGATGCTCGACCGCGTGGCCACCTATCTAAGAAAAGAAGTCGAGGCCCGCAGCAAGATTCGCGCCGCGATGGCATACCCGGCCGTGATGATGGTGGTGGCCGTGGGAGTGACGATCTTTCTGCTGACGTATGTGCTACCGAAATTCGCCCCGCTATTTAACTCGAAGAAAATCAAGCTGCCGACGTCGACCGTTTTCATGATGACGGCCTCTGAGTGTCTCATCGGATACTGGTATTTGTGGCTGCTGGCGGCCATCTTGCTCGTGTTGGGATTCATCTTCGGTCGCCGCACCGAGCCTGGCAGAAAGGCCTGGGATTGGTTTAAGATCAACGCGCCCCTGGTCGGATCACTCAACCGCAAGACCATCATCAGCCGCAGCATTCGTACCCTGGGCGCGATGGTGCAAAGCGGCGTGCCGATGCTCGAATCGATCCAACTGACCGCCGACGTGGCCGGAAACTACTATTACGAGCGGCTCTGGCTCAAGGTGCTCGACGAAGTCACCTCGGGAAAACGCATCTGCGACGCACTGGCCGGCAGCTCGCTCTTCCCGTCTACGCTCGTGCAGATGATCTCCTCCGGCGAAGAGACCGGCAAGCTCGACATGGTCTTGCAACGCGTCAGCAGCTATTACGACCAGGAAGTCGACGCGGCGATCAAGACCACGACCAGCATGATCGAGCCGATCATGATCACCATCATGGGCGTCATCGTCGGCGGCATCGCCATGTCGCTGCTACTGCCGATTTTCCAGCTAAGCCGGCCAGGGTAGGGCGCCGGCCGCTCCGAAAACGCTATAATCCTCTGCTATAGGAGGCGGCTCCCGTCGCCGCATCCTAGCCCGAAGCGTAAGCGAGGAAGTGTCAGACGGGCGTTTTCCGTTCCTCGCTCACGCATCGGGCTAAGATCATGACTTTTTCAACAGGCTGCAAGTTGGACAGCGCCGCTTTGGGCTGGAATAGCACGGTTAAGGTCTGTAATGGTTGCGAGCTACAACGGACTGCGAGAATAACTTCCCGGCCCTTTCCGCTTTCCTTCGGCTCAGACACTGGGATCCACCTCAAAGGAAGGCAGAATAATGGAGGGCAGAATAATAAGAGAACAAATGATGGGTTGTTGCATGAAGTCCGCACGCGCGTATTATTCTGCCCTCCATCATTCTGCCTACCGAATCCTAGCCCGAAGCGTAAGCGAGGAAGTGTCAGACGAGCGTTTTCCGTTCCTCGCTCGCGCATCGGGCTAAGATCATGACTTTTTCAACAGGCCATTCGACTCCATTGGGATGAGGCGTTTTCATGCTGTTACGAGCCATCGGTTTCATCGCCGCGACGGTCATTCTGGTCAGCCCCCTCCTGGCCGACGACTGGCCGACGTTTCGGCACGACGCCCGGCGCGGAGGCGTCACCGCCGAGAAGCTCGCCCTGCCGCTTCAATTGGCGTGGACTCGCACGTCCGCCAACGCGCCATCGCCGGCCTGGCCGCCGCCGGCGAAGCAGGATCTCTTTCACAAGAATTATGACCTGCACCAGATCGACAACACCGACCACGCCTTTCATACGTCGATTGTCGGCGAGCGATTGTTTTACGGCTCCTCGTCGACCGACACCGTTTATTGCGTCAGCACCACGACCGGCCAGACGCTGTGGACTTTCACCACCGAAGGCCCCGTGCGGATTGCGCCGGTGATCGTCGGAAAGCGAGTCTTCGTCGCCAGCGACGACGGGCTCGTTTACTGTCTTGCCGCGGCCGATGGCCGGCTGATCTGGAAACATCGCATCGGCCACGAAGATCAACGCCTGCCCGGCAGCGGGCGGATGATCTCGCGCTGGCCCGTGCGGGCCGGGCTGATTGTCGAAGACGGCGTGGTCTATGCGACCGCCGGGGTGTTTCCCAAGGCCGGGGTGTTTCTGGCCGGCCTCGACGCCGCGACTGGCCAGCGGCTCTGGCGGCAGAAAATCGACATTCCGGCCCACGGCTACATCGCCGCTTCGCCTGAGCGGCTTTACATTCGCACCGGTCGGGCCGACCATTATGTCTTTGCCCGCGCCGACGGCAAGCCGCTCGGCAAGGTCGCCGGTGGCGGGGCGTTTGCGATCTTACTCGGCGAAAAGCTCGTCAGCGGGCCGAACGAAAAGGGCGCTGTCGTGGGGCTGGAAAATCCGCTGCGGGAAAAAATGGCCACGGTTCGCGGGCTGCGGCTGGTGGCTCACAACGGAGAGTTTTTTGCCAGCACCTCGAAATCTCTCATCGCGCTTTCCGCCCAGCGGAAAACCAAGTGGAAGATGCCGCTGGGTAGCAGCCACGCGCTGATCATGGCCGGAGGCGCCTTGCTGGTCGGCGGCGACAAAGTGGTAACCGCCCACGACGTTCAAACGGGAAAAAAGCTCTGGCGGGCACAGGTCGACGGCCGCGCCATTGGCCTGGCGGTGGCCGACGGCGCGCTGTTCGTTAGCACCGACCGCGGCACGATCCATTGTTTTCGCCCGGCGGGCAAGTCGAATGAATCACGGCTCGTTCGAGACGCCGGGCCAGAGCAAGCGGCGTTTCCCAACGACGATTTACAGCGCCGCTATCGTCGGCTGGCCCAATTGATCGTTCGCGAGTCGAAGGCCAACAAGGGATACTGTCTGGTGCTCGACAGCGACGAGGGGCGGCTGGCCTATGAACTGGCCCGAATCACCAAACTACAAATCATTTGCGTCGAAGCCGATGCCAAGAAGGTCGCCCGATCGCGCCGGCGGCTGCTACAAGCCGGGCTGTACGGGCAGCGCGTGAGCGTGCATCAACACGCGCCGCCGTATCTGCCGTATCAACGGGCGACGATGAACCTGATCGTCTGCGACGGCGCTCTTCAAACTGGCCAACCGCCCAGCACGCCGGCCAACGTCGTGGCTACGTTGCAGCGCCCCTACGGCGGCGCGATCGTGCTCGTCGGGCTGAACAAGCCGGCGCTGGCCGCCTGGGCCGGCAAGCATTTGCCGGAGTGGCGACATGGTACTAACGGCGACCTGCCTTGGGCCGTCTCTCGGCGTGGCGTTCCGCCCGGCGCCGGTAGTTGGACGCATCAATACGCCGATCCGGCCAACACAGCCAACAGCGACGATGCGCTCGTCGGCGGCCCGCTCGAAGTCCAGTGGTACGGACCGCCCGGCCCACGCAAGATGGTCGATCGCCACAATCGCACTTCCTCGCCCGTGTTTGCCGGCGGGCGGCTGTTCATCAGCGGGCAAGATTATCTGACGGCGGTCGACGCCTTCAACGGCAGCATTCTTTGGGAGCGGGCCGTGCCGAATTCGATGCGGCTGCACGTTCCTAAGGACTGTAGTAATCTGGCGGCCGACGATGCGGTCGTTTATCTGGCCGCGGGTTCACGGTGTTTGGCCATCGGCGCAGAGAGCGGAAAGACCTTGCGAACCTTCGAGGTCGAGAAGCCGAACAGCGAGTCGGTGCGCCGCTGGGGCTATCTGGCCTACCAAGGCGACGTGCTGGTCGGCAGTTCGACCAAGGACGAACCAGCGGCTCGGACGCTCTCGGCCGATTCGTGGAGGCACAGTTATAACGACCGCAACCGGTTGGCGTTGAGCGATGACGTGTTTGGTTTTGATCGCCGCGGTGGCGAGCGGCTGTGGCGATACGCACCGGCCGACGCGGTGATTATCAACTCGTCGATCGCGCTCGAGGGCGCCAACATCTATTTCGTCGAGGCCACCCGGCCCAAAGATAAGGATCGCGACGCATCCCGCTTGCGGCTTAGCACATTGGCTGGCGAAGCGGCCCGGCTCGTCGTGCTCGACGCCAAGACCGGAAAGAAGCGGTGGTCCGTCGATATCGATCTGCGCCGCTTCCAACACGCGTTGTTTCTCTCCGTCTCGCGGGGCGTCGTGCTGCTTTCGGGTTCGAAGAACGTCGGCGCCACGGTGTACTACGATCTGATCGCTTACGATACGATCGCCGGCAAGCAGCTTTGGCAGATATCGCCCAATACCAAGCTGAAAATCGGCGGCGAACACGGCGAACAGGACCAGCATCCGGCGGTCGTCGGCGACGTCGTCTACACTAAATCATTCGCCTGCAATCTACACACCGGCAAGCCGCTGCCAAACTGGCGCCTGCCCGGCGGCGGCTGCGGCACGCTTTCGGCCTGTCGCAGCGGGGCGTTTTTTCGCAGCGGCGGGCTGGCGATGGCTGCGTTCGATTCCGGTCGCGTCGAGCCGCTATCGCTGGCGACCCGGCCCGGCTGTTGGATCAATGTGATTCCGGCCGGCGGGCTGGTGCTCGCCCCCGAGGGCAGTTCGGGCTGCACGTGTGGTTATGCTCTGCAAACCTCGCTGGCGCTTTCGCCGGTCGGTTGTCCGCCGCCGACGTTGCTGCTGGCCGCCGAGTCTCGACCGACCGGCCGCGGGCTGTTGCCGCAGGGCGACTTTTTTGCCGTAAAGGTCGTCTTGAATGCGACCAAGTCACGGAGCGATGATGCGATTCACTACACGACCGACGGCACCTGGCCGACGCGCCGTTCGCCGCGCTGGCAAGGTCCGTTGACGCTGCACAAGGCCGCGACCATTCAGATTCGTGCTTTCCGATCCGACGGCACGCACAGCCCGGTGGTCACCCGCCACTTTACGCTCAGCGACGTGCCGCGGTTCCTCACGCCGGCCCGGCCGTTTGTCGTCGATGCGAAAGTCGAACTGGAGCGGCCTTACGGCCCGGCCGAAATCCGCTACACGCTTAACGGAACCGACCCGACGGCCGCTTCGCCACGTTACGAAGAGGCGTTTCAACTGACCAAGACGACCACCGTGCGGGCCGCGCTGTTTCACGGCGGAAAAATTCTCGGGCCGGTGCAGTCGATCGAGCTTGAAAAGATTTCCGGCCGCATGGCGGAATCTCGCGATGATCTAATCAGCGGGCTCGACTACGAATACTACGAAGGCAAAGAGGGCGAATCCTGGGAAAAGCTGCCCGACTTTTCCAAGCTGACAGCCGTCAGACGCGGCACGACCGGGAGCTTCTCGCTGCTGTTGGCCCATCGCCCGGATCAGTTCGCCCTGCGCTACACCGGCTTCATCGAAGTGCCGGCCGACGGTATCTATACCTTTTCACTCCAGAGTGACGACGGCAGCCGGCTGATGATCGGTGAGAAAATCATCGTCGATTACGACGGCCTCCACGACGCCCGCCGCTCCAGAGCCGGCCAGATCGCGCTGGCCCGCGGTCGTCACCCGATCGCCGTGACCTACTTCGACGGCGGCCTCAACGAGCAACTCATCGTCGGCTACGCCGGCCCCGGCTTCGGCAACCAACAGATTCCGGCCAAGGCGCTGTTTCGGGTGAAAAAATCCACGGCGAGCCCCGAGCGTTAGCTCCTGCTCATGCCCTCAATATCCCGCCGCCGCTGGCCGTCACCGTGGCTTGGGGCGCCTTCGCCGGTCGCGCAGTTCGGAATTCTTCCAGGCGGTTCCGATGAGATGGGTCAGCCAGCGGAAATCGCTGTGGCGCACGAGCATGGCCCAGGTTGTGCCGCCCTCGCTCGTGCCAAACCCCAACACTTCGACGCCCTTCTCGCCCAACAATCCGCGCAGTTGGGTCACGCAGCGGCGTGCCCGTTCGTGTAGATCGTATCCGTCGTGTCCGAAGAGCACCGAAACGCCGGGCGAATCCCACGGCAGCGCCCCGCGCTCGATTTCGGCGATCTCGCCGCCGGCTGCCACTTCCGCTGCGCCGGCGGCCTCGACCTGCCAGTTGAAATCATGCTCATCCATGTTGGCTGCCTGCCGGCTGATGAATCGCGCTGCTGTGATCTGCCGCCCCCGAACCAAGTCAGGAGCGGCATTATTCTGCGGAACCAGCCGGTTGCACAACCCCAATTGACTCAAGTAGGGCCCGTCCCAGAGAAAATGTCCCATTGGCACCACCGCCAGTGGAATGTAATCAACGAGATAGAAGTAAATCGTCCATTCACTTAACCTGGAAGAGCTGCGACGGCTTCATCACCGCATCATCAAAGGCCAGGGGACGCAATTCTTCGTCGCCGCGGACGACTGACTTGCTCTGGTATCCATCCGCCGTTGGCTTACGAAAAATGTGAATCTCGTGCTGCTCCACGGCAACGACCCAATAGTCTTCTATGCCGGCTTCGGCGTAGAGCTGGGCTTTTTCGCCGCAGTCGCTCGCCAGCGTGCTGTCACCTACTTCGATCAGCAGCAGCACGTTCTCGGGCAGCGGATGACCGTCGGGATAAGCCTTGCGTTCGATCCAGGCGACGTCGGGCTGCGGGGCGCTTTGCGATGAGGGAATGCGAATCGGGTTCTGGACAGATATCCAGACTGCTTCCGGCGGGAGTACGCGAGTGCTCCAATCATTCAACTCATTAACCATCATCGCATGGGGTACGCCAATCGGATTCATGTCGCGAATCTCCCCGCGGATCAGCTCCACCCGCGGCAGGTGCTCGCCGTCGAAAATGCCGGCTTCGAGCATCAACTCGTATTGGGGGAGCGAGAAGTAGGTGCTGGTGCTCATGGGATTTCTCCGATTTCGTTCTCACAACGAAGAGCGATTCAACCGCCCGCGGGGTTACGCCGCGTTGTTATTGTAGCAAGCGGGGCGGGCCAGGGCGAATACTTCCGCCGACGGCGCACTGCCCGGGAAGGCGACGATGGGGTAGAATGAGGGCGTTGCGAGAGATAGATTTTTCCCCGGTACCGAGTACGCAGTACTCAGTACTCAGTACACAGTACGAGGAAACCGCGTTGGCCACGACGATTGAATCACTTGAAACGAGCCCTGTTAGGGCCGAAGCGCCCGACACCAAGGGCCGTTACTGCTTTGTCAGTCTTGGTTGTCCTAAGAATCTGGTCGACAGCGAACGGATGCTGGGGCTGTTGCAGTTGGACGGATACACGCTGGTGCAGGACGCCGAAGAGGCCGACTTTGCGGTGGTCAACACTTGCGGGTTTATTGAAGAGGCCCGGGTGGAGTCTTACGCGGCGATCGAGGAGATGCTGGAATTGAAACGGCGGGGCACGCTTCGCGGGGTGATTGTCTCGGGCTGCTTGGCCGAGCGGCAGAAGGAGGCGCTGCTGGAGGAGCTTCCGGAGATCGACCATCTGGTCGGCGTGTTCGGGCGAGAGGAAATCACCAAGGTGGCCGACCGGTTGATCGGCGAACAACACGAACAACGGACCGTGTTTCGGCCGGCGCCGATTCGCGCGCTGTCCGATGAGAATCGGCTGCGGATTACGCCGCGGCATTTCGCTTATCTGAAGATCTCCGAGGGCTGCGACCGGCTGTGTACGTTCTGCGCGATTCCCAAGATGCGCGGCAAGCACGCCACCAAGCCGATCGAGCAAGTCATGGTCGAGGCGGAACAACTGGCGGCCGACGGAGTGCGGGAATTGGTCATCGTGGCCCAAGACACGACCTATTACGGCATGGATATGTACGGCAAGCCGCGGCTGGCGGAATTGCTGCGCCGGCTCGATCGGGTCGAGGGGCTCGACTGGATTCGGCTGATGTATCTGTACCCGATGTATTTCGACGACGAAGTGATCGAGGCGATCGCATCTGCCGAGAAGATTCTGCCCTACATCGACATGCCGCTGCAACACATCAACGACACGATGCTGCGGCGGATGGCACGTCGGGTGAATCGCGATGAAACGGTCGCCTTGCTCGATCGGCTGCGCAGTCGGATCGACAATCTGGTGCTCCGCACGACCTTTATCACCGGTTTTCCCGGCGAGACAGACGAGCAGTTCGAGGAGCTCGTCGAATTCACCCAGCAGCAGCGATTCGAGCGGATGGGCGTGTTCACGTATTCGCTGGAGCCCGACACGCCGGCCGCCGCGCTGCCGGGGCATCTGAGCGAAGAAGTCAAACAAGAACGTCGCGAGCGGCTGATGGCCGTGCAGCAAGAGATCGCCTTCGAGCAAGCGGCCGAGCAGCAGGGCCGCACGATCGACGTGTTGATCGACGCGCGCGTGCCGGGGGAAGATACCGCCTGGATCGGGCGATCGGTGGCCGACGCGCCGGATGTCGACGCTTGCGTGTTTGTTTCCGGCGAGAACTTGGCCACGGGGCAGATAGTGGCCTGTGAGATTGTGGCAACGAAAGAGTATGATCTGATCGGGGCGGCGGTGGGGAAGCCGCGCTAAGAGGTAACTATCGTAGGTGCGAAGCGTAAGTTTTGAAGTTGCGCGTTTTTAGTCCCGGAGGGACGACATCGAATAGCCTGGGGCGCCAGCCCCAGGGATAATGTCGATTTTCCAGCGGAAAGCCCCGGAGGGGCGACACCGTGCGACGTCATCCGATGTCGCCCCTCCGGGGCTTCCAGAATTTAATTCGACCACGATTTCCTGGGGCTCACGCCCCAGGCTATTCGATGTCGCCGCTCCGCGGCTGTTTTTCGCAACTTCAAAAAGCGTAAGCTAGGCCAGGCACGGCGAGCTCGGGTTACGATTGCCTCGCTTACGCTTCGGGTTACGATTGGTCCGTGCATGATCTATGCGAGGGAAAACGGATGAACGCGGGGGTTGATGAAAAGCGATCGACGCAGGCAGCCAACTCGGCTGAGCGGCGGGTGATGACGGTGCCCAACCAGCTCACGGCGGCGCGGCTGGTGCTCTCGATGGTGTTGTTCGTGCTGATGTCGCTGCCCAAACCGCTGCTGCTGGCCAGCCTCGTCGTGTTCGTCATCGCCGCCGGCACCGATTGGATGGACGGCTACTACGCCCGCAAGTACGGTCAGGTGTCGATCCTGGGCCGTATCTTCGACCCCTTCGCCGACAAGATCATCATTTGCGGCGTGTTTATTTGCCTGGTGCCTTTTGAAGACCAAGGCTCCGGCGTGGCGGCCTGGATGGCGGTTGTGGTGGTCGGGCGAGAACTTTTGGTGACCGCGCTGCGCGGCCATTTTGAACAGCAGGGCATCGACTTTTCCGCCTCGGCGGCCGGCAAGTGGAAGATGGTCTTTCAGTGTGCCGCCGCGGGGATGAGTCTGTTTTATCTGCACTTTCATGCCACGGCTTGGATGCCGACCTGGGCGCCCGCTGCCGTTGTCGGCGCCGTGTGGGTGGCGATTGCGATGACGATCTACTCGGGCCTGGGCTATGTCGTCGCGTCGCTGCGGATGATTCGCCGCTGAGAGCGCGGGCGGGGCGAATCTCGATTGGCACTTACTTTGGCCGCCGTCACGGTGAGCCGCAAGGCGCTAGCCGCGGGTTTTGTGCGGAAACAGGTAACACAAGCGGACCGGCGGCTAGCGCCGTGCCGCTCACAGTAAGTGCCATTGGGCCGACGTCGGCGACTCTCTTTTTCCGCGGTTGATTTTCATGGACCTAGAGCTTTCTCCCGCCGCTACGAGCATCGTCACCGTCGTCGCGGTGAGCGTTATGCTTTGCAGCCTGACGGCCTGGATCGTATTGTTGGCCCGGCTTTGGCATCGCCAGCCGATGATGTCGTTTCGGCCGCGGCGGCCGGTCCCCTGGGGACCGGTCCACGTGGCGTTGATCGCCGTGATTTACATCGGGCTGGAAATCGCCGCCGCAACGTGGGTTGCCACGCGGGCCGGCGTGATGATCGGGCAAGGTGATTCGACCGAGGCGCTTGATCTCCAGTGGATGCCGGTCCTTCTCGGGGCGACCGCGGCGGCTAAAGTTATGGCGCTGGCCATCGGAGTAGGCGTGTTGGTTTTGACCGCCGGCGCCAATGGAAACGACCTCGGATTCGGAACGAAAAAGCTCGTCGGTCAGGCGCTGCTGGGATTCGCCGCGTTCTTGACCATTGCGCCGCCCGTGTTTGCCATTCAAGCGTTGGTGTCTTCCGTGGTTCCCTATAAACATCCTGTCATCGAACTGCTCAAGCAAGATGCGGGCATCGGGAATCTGCTGATAACGACCGTGCTGGCGGTGTTGGTCGCGCCGCTGGTCGAAGAGTTTCTTTTTCGCCTGGTGTTGCAGGGTTGGCTACAACGTCTTGAGTGGTTCAATCGCGGCGGCCCACAACGGGCGGCAGTCTTGGCAGCCCAGAACGCCGAATTGATCGAGGCGATGCTCGTCGATGCGGAACCAGCCGAGACGGGCTCTGTCGATGACCGCTCTTCACCCGAAAACCCCTTTGCGTCGCCAGCCGCGCTCACCGAGGAGCCGCTATCGCGTGAGACCGTTGATGATCCCAACGACGTGCCGATGCGTCCCATCCTGCCGCTCTTGGGCGTGGTGCCGATCTGCATTAGCTCGCTGATTTTTGCCATGCTGCACATCGGCCAGGGAGCCGCGCCGATTCCGCTGTTCGTACTTGCCCTGGGCCTGGGCTATCTCTACTGGCGCACTGGGCAATTGCTGC
>JADFKK010000271.1 GCA_022564995.1 Planctomycetota bacterium
CGGCGAGATCGCGTAACGCCTCGATAAGTTTTCTTCGCCATCCTTCTCACTCCTCGACTGGATAGGCCGTTATCGGACATGCCGGTTGGAAATGTCATCGTACTCGTACTCGTACTCGTACTCGTACTCGTACTCGAATCGTTGCCCCCCGATTCCGTCATCCACTCGGCTACCGGTCTGCTGCGGGCGACACGGAAGCGGATGGGACGTCTTTTTCGAGTACGAGTACGAGGAGGAGGACGTACGGGGACGAATTGTGGAAATCTTAGCATCTAAACCGCGTCACTTTGGTCCGTCCGTCACTTCTCCCTCTCCGTCCGTGTCATCCGCACCAAGTCGCTCATGACAATCTCGGTGATTAGGGCCGCGTACGTTCCGCCGGCCTTTTGGGTTGCTGCGTGAAGCTTGGCGATGACCCGCGCGTCGGACGCCCCGAGCGGCCGGCCGAGCGCGAACTGTGTGACTTTCCAGGTGATCGTCTGCCGAACTCGGTCGCTGCCGGCGAGTAGGTTCATCAGTTCGGCCGATGTCTTGTACGAGACCGGCTTGTCGCTGCCGGGCAATAGGATTCGCCCGTCTTCGCGGAGCTTGTTGCCGTGTTCGTCCTTTTCGTGACGTGCCCCGACGCCGTCGAACATCTCCAGGCCGAAGGCCAGCGGCTCGAACTTGCTGTGACACCCGCCGCAGGAGACGTTGACGATGCGGGCCTCGGCGATGTGGCGCTGCGAGAGGCCCGGCTTGCTGGGCACGGGCGTGGTGTCGAGACCGGCCGGCGGATCTTTGACCGTGCCGCGCAAGACGTCGTGCAAAACGAATAATCCCCGCGTGACCATCGAAGCGTCGTCGCCGCCAATCGTCAGCACGCTGCCCTGCGTCAGCAACCCGCCGCGACCGGGCACCGCCGAGACATCGTAGCGCGTCAGCCCGTCGCCTTTTGGCTTGAGGCCATAGTGCTCGGCCAGCCGCGGCGTGGCGAAAGTGATCTGTGCGTTGAACAGATCGGCCAACGGCCGCTTCTGCCTCCAGACGACCTCCTTGAAGAATTCCAGTGTTTCGGCTCGCATGTCGCCGGCCAGTCGCTCGTCCCACTTGGGGAAACGCTTGGCGTCCGGTTTCAGATTGGCGAGCCGCCCCAGGTTCAACCATTCGTCGATGAATTGCGTCGAGCGCTCGATCGCGCGGGGATCCTTGAGCATTCGCTGGACTTGCTTGCGGGTGAGGCCGGCATCCGCGAGCTCTCCGTCGTCGGCCGCCCGCATCAGCTCTCGATCCGGCGGCCCGCCCCAGATGATGTAGCTCAGCCGCGAGGCGAGCTCGTAATCGCCGACCGGCCAGAGCGACCCGTCACCGCGCTGGCGTTCGACGCGGTAGATGAAGCGGGGCGATTGCAACATCGCCTCGATGATGAAGCCGATCGCCTCGCGAAAATTGCCCCCGGCGCTGGCCACGGTCGTCGCGATGCCGCTGTAACTGTTGATCTCGCGCGGTTCGAGCGGCCCGCGCAGCAGCCACTTCCCCATGCTGGCGACAAGTTCGCGCATGGTGGCATCGGTGGAAAGCTTTCGACTCTTGGAGAACTTCGCCGCAAACTTCTCGACGTCCATCCGGCCGACGATGATTTCGGCCAGCTTGGCATACGCCTGCACGTGCTTCAGATCGACGTTGAGGTTATAGGCCGTGTTGCTGAAACCATCGGCCCGTAGGTCGCGGGGCAGAAGTTTGCGGGCGTCGGCCGCGATGTCGACGCCGAGGGCGCTGCGCACGGTCTCGATATATTCGCCCACGGTGAGCCGCTGCACCCAGATGTCGCCGGCCGGGCGCTGCTGCGTATAAAGCACCGGGTCGATGACGTCGATTGTCCAGGCGGCGCCCGTGTCGATCCACTGCCGCAAGACCTTTTTCTCAGCGGCGGAAAGCGGATCGGCGTCTTTGGGCATCTCATCGCTTTCGATCTGCTCCCAGAGCAGGCTCTCGGCCGATTTTCCCGGCACGATGGCCTTGCCGTTTTCGCCGCCGGCCAGCGCTGCGATTTTTCGCGACAGGTTCAGCTTGCCCTTCTTCGACGCCGAATCGTGACACTCCAGACATCGCCGCGCGAAGATCGAGGCGACCTGCGTTTCGAAGAGCCGCGCGCTTGGCGAAGGTTGATTTTGTGCGACGAGCGGGGTTGTGGCTTTCGCCCCCGCCTTGAAGTTTTGCGCAACTTCCCGCGGCGATAAACTTCGGCTGTAGATCGCGATCAGGTGATAGGTTCCCTGCCACGGGCGATCGCCCGACAGCTCATTGCCCAACGCCAGGCGATACGATCCGTTCCAGTTCGACATGGCGCCCGCAACCTTTCCCTCGGCACTCCGCTGTCCGTCAATATAAATTCGTGTGCGGCCTGTGCGATCGCGGGTGTAAACGACGTGGGTCAATTTTGCGCTCAGGCTGTCGCGGTTCGACCGCAGCGAGGGAACGCCGTTGTTGCTGGTCTTGGTGGTTCGCAGCCGCACCTCGAACCGTGTTTGGTCTTGTCCCAGCGTGAAGTTCCGCTCGCCGGAGTTTTTCGAGAGCGTGACGATTCGCGCCGGGCCGCTCAAATCGGTCCGCGCCGGACGAATCCAGGCTTCGATGGTGAGCTCTCCGCTGCGGCGGACCGCGTTGATGATTTTCGCCGCCGGCTTATCGGAACGAATCAAAGTTTTTCCGCGCAGCAGCAGCGAACCGGCCGTTCGCCCGACCGCCTTGCCGTCGACGATCCGCAAGTCAACCGGATCGCCCACGCCCGAGCGATCCTTCACCATCGCCCCGCTGGTCGAACTGAAATCGTAAAGCGCCTGCAATCCGCGCCGCGTGCGACGGGCTTCCGATGGCGCATCTTGGGCCGACGCTGTCGCGAGAAACGGGGACAGAATCACGGCGCCGCAAATCAGCGAGGCCCACATCATCCGAACAGCCGTGATCCAGAATGCAGTTTTCATGCGTGATTCCTCTTCAAGAACTTTTAACTAGCCCAGGCATTTATGCCTGGGAACCCGAACGCCACGCACCCTGCTCTTCGCCCCTTCAGGGGCACGACGCTCGCGAACGTGCGATTCGGCGTTATATCGGACCGAAAAGGCCCCTAAAGGGGCCGGACAAAAAGTTGCGACGCCTCCTCAATCCCCAGGCATAAATGCCTGGGCTAGTTAAAAGCCGTGCCACCCTGTCGCCGCCGGAGACGCCTCCTACAAAACTACGGGCAACGCGCACGCTCGCAACCTGTGAGTATAATCTCGCGCACCCCGGCGATGCAACGTGCCGCAGTTCTATGGGAGAATTGAACCAGTCGGACCCGGCGGGTATGCTATTATACTTGCCGTTAAACGAGTCAACGACGCGCACGAGAAAGCCAAGATCTATGAACATGAAAACCTGCCTCGCCAGCCTGCTGCTCGTCATGAGCGCACTGCTGCTCTCGACGTCGCTCCAGGCGGAAGAAAGTCGTGGCGAAAAACCCGTCAACTTCGGTCGCGAAATCTTGCCGATCCTCTCGAACAAGTGCTTCGTCTGTCACGGCCCCGACGGCGAGGAGAAGGAATCGCTTCGTCTCGATTCGTACGCGGCGGCGACTCGCGAGAACGATGGCCGCCGGGCGATTGACCCCGACGCGCCGGAGAAAAGTGAGATGCTCGTCCGCCTGCACTCGGCCGATGAACCGATGCCGCCCGAGGAGGCCGAGAAGCAACTCACGGCCAAAGAGCGCGATCTGCTCAGTCGTTGGGTTCGCCAAGGCGGGAAGTATACGAAGCACTGGGCCTTCGTTCCGCCGCGACGGCAGCCGCCGACCAACAAGACCGCAACCAAAGGCCGCATTGATGCCTATGTCGTCGCGCAGCTTGAACAGAAGGGGCTGACGTTTGCCCCCGAGGCCGATCGCGCGACGCTGGCCCGTCGCGCCGCGCTCGTGCTGACCGGCCTGCCGCCGGAGCCGGCGCAGCTTGCCGCGTTTCTGGCTGACAAACGGGTCGATGCCTACAAGCGGCTGGTCGACCAACTCATGGCCAGCCCGCGATTCGGCGAGCATCAGGCCCGCTATTGGCTCGACGCGGTTCGTTACGGCGATACGCACGGGCTGCATCTGGACAATCGCCGCGGGATTTATCCGTATCGCGATTGGGTCGTGCATGCCATGAACAAGAACCTGCCGCTCGATGACTTCATCACCTGGCAGCTCGCGGGTGACTTGCTCCCCGATGCAACGCTCGAACAGCGCGTCGCCACCGGCTTCGTGCGGATGAATCCGACCACGGCCGAGGGCGGCGCCATTCCGGCGGAGTTTCAGGCCAAGAACAACTTCGACCGCACCGAAACGCTGGGCACCGTGCTGCTGGGCATCTCGCTCACCTGCGCCCGTTGCCACACGCACAAGTTCGACCCCATTCCGCAGCAACAGTACTACCGGCTGTTTGCGTTTTTCAACAGCACATCGGAAAACGCGATGGACGGCAACTCATACACTTACGGACCCGTGATCAAGGCACCGCAGAACCAAGCCGCCTGGCAAGCGTGGGCGGCCATTGAGTCGGCGCGAGATAAGCTGCTCGCCGCTGCCGATGTCAAAGTGCCGGCCGACGCGGCGAAGCAATGGAAAGCGGCTAGCCGGGAAGATCGCTTCTCGCTGCTGGCCAACGCCAAAGGCCCGTTCGGCCAGTCCGATTTGCACAAGCGGGCGGCCGACCTCGCCGGACGTGTTGCCAAAGCACAAGCCACTTTCACCACGACCCTGGTGGCCAAGGACTTGCCCAAGCCGCGCAAGACGCAACTGCTCACCCGCGGTGAATACAACCTGCCGACCGGCGAAGCCCTGCAGCCCGGCATCATCACCGTGATGGGCGAATTCCCCACCGGCGCGCCGCGAAACCGCCTCGGGTTGGCCCGCTGGCTCACCTCGCGCCAGCATCCGCTGGTGGCCCGAGTGTTGATCAATCGCATTTGGCAGCGGACCTTCGGTTACGCCCTGGTCCGAACTCCCGAGGATTTCGGCCTGCAAGGCCAGCAGCCGACGCACCCCAAGCTACTCGACCATCTGGCGGTCGAGCTGCACGAGAGCGGCTGGAACATGAAACACATGCTGCGTCTGATGGTGACCAGCCGCACGTTTCGGCAGCGATCCGCCTGGCGCAAAGGCATCGACGATCCGGAAAACCGGCTGCTGGCCCGCGGCCCGGGACACCGGCTCGACGCCGAGGTGATTCGCGATCTTGCGCTGTGGTCCAGCGGCCTGCTCGCTGCGGAGATGGGCGGCGAGGGTATCAAGCCTCCTCAGCCCGGCGGACTTTGGAAAGCCTTGGCTCACCCCGGCAGTAACACCAAGAATTACGTCGCCGACAAGGGCCAGAAAGTGTTCCGCCGCAGCCTGTACGTCTATTGGAAACGGACCAGCCCGCATCCGATGATGATGCTGTTCGACGCGCCCAGCCGCGAGTCGAGCTGCGTGCGGCGATCTCGCACCAACACGCCGCTACAATCGCTCGGCCTGCTGAACGAGAAGCAGCGGCTGGAAATGTCGCGGGTGTTGGCCGAACGGTTGTTGCACGAGGGCAAAGACGACACCGCGCGGCTCGACTTGCTGTTCACGCTGCTCGCCTGCCGCAAGCCGACCGATGGCGAGCGGGCTGCCTGTATGGGTCTGCTGAAGACGCTGCGCACGCGTTACGCCGGCGCCGAAAAAGACGCGATCGCGCTGCTGTCGCCTGGCGAATCGCCGCGCGATGAAAAACTCAACCCGGCCGAACACGCCGCGTGGTCGCAATTGGCGATTACGGTGTTGGCTAGTGATGTTGCGATATTGTTGTACTAAACTCTCACACAATTAGGATTCGTACTCGAAAGCGGCGTCCCGTCCGTTTCCGTGTCGACGCTGATGGACGCTAATAAAACACGCGAATTGAAAGAAGTCGTCATAAGAACCGCGGATGGCACGGAATTGCGCGGATGAAATTGTGATTAGGATATTATCGGCGGGGTCGTATAGAGTCTCCTTTTCGGCCGTCTATCATCCGTGTTTTTCCGTGCGATCCGTGGTCCACACGAGCGATATTCTCAGTTTGAATAAACAACGAGTAACCATTTTAGACAAACGGTCGACCCAACGAAAAATCCGATCAGTGTGCTACATCGTCCCCTCCGCGGTCGAATCGAATGATTAGCGTTCATCAGCGTCGATTAGCGGTTCTCTGTTTCCAACCCCGTGAACGGTTGCGATTCGAGTACGAGAGGAAAGTTACCGTTTCCCACTTCTGTGAGCCAATCAAATGAAACTCCCCACTCTACTCGCCGTCTTCTGCGTTGTTTTCGCATCCACTGCCCACGCCGCCAAGCCCAAATACAACGTCCTGTTCATCATTTCCGATGACCTCACCTCCACCGCGCTGTCGTGCTACGGAAACAAAGTCTGCCAAACCCCCAACATCGATCGAATCGCCGCGCGCGGCACCCGTTTCACGCGGGCCTATTGCCAGGGCACCTACTGCGGGCCGTCGCGAGCGTCGTTCATGTCGGGCTATTATCCGCACGCAACCGGCGTGCTGGGATACATCAGCCCCCGCAAGGCGATCGGCGATCGGGCCACCTGGGCGCAGCACTTCAAGAATTCCGGCTATTACACGGCCCGGGTCAGCAAGATATTTCACATGGGCGTGCCGGGCGGAATCGAGCGGGGCACCGACGGTGCCGATGACCCGATCTCCTGGACGGAGCGATTCAACAGCCAGGGGCCGGAATGGCGGGCGCCGGGCGTCGGCGAAACGCTGGAAGGAAATCCCGACGGCAAGAAACCGGTTCGCGGCGGAAACACGTTTGTCTTCGTGCAAGCCGACGGCGACGATCTGGTTCACTCCGACGGAAAAACTGCCGCCAAGGCCTGCGAATTGATCGAAAAGCACAAGGGCGAGCCGTTCTTTCTCGGCGTCGGCTTCGTGCGACCGCACGTTCCGTTCGTCTCGCCGAAATCGTACTACGCCCCCTTCCCACACGAGGAGATGAAGCTGCCCGAGAAGATCAAGGGCGATTGGGACGACATCCCGCGGGCCGGCATCAATTACAAGACCAGCAAGAACATGCAGATGAATGTGCTGCGACAGAAAAAAGCGGTCGCCGGATATTACGCCTCGGTGGCCTACATGGACGCCCAAGTCGGCAAGGTGATGAACGCTCTGAATCAGGCCGGCCTCGACGAGAAGACGATCGTCATCTTCACCAGCGATCACGGCTATCATCTCGGCGAGCACGATTTTTGGGCCAAGGTAAGCCTGCACGAAGAATCGGCCCTGGTGCCGCTCATTATCAGCGTGCCCGGCAAGCAGCCGGCGGTCTGCGATTCCTTCGCCGAACTGCTCGACCTGTACCCGACCATCTCCAGTCTGTGCGGGCTGGACGTGCCCTCGCGGCTGCAAGGCAAAGACATCTCGCCGATGCTTGACGACCCCAGCCACACGGTCCGCGACACGGCGTTCTGCGTGAACGGGCGAGGGTTTCTGCTTCGCGAAGAAAAATGGGCCTATCTGCAATACGGCGAGACGGCCGTCGGCGGCATCGAGCTGTTCGACATGGAAAACGACCCACTGCAATACACGAACCTCGCCGAGAAGCCGAAATACCAAGCCGTCGTCGAGCGATTCAAGGCCCTTCTGGCGGCGAAATTGAAGGCGGTGCGCACGAACGATTTAGGCAAGAAGCCTGCGAAGAAAACTTCGAAGAAAACTGCGAAATCGAAAAGCCTGTTCAACGGCAAAGACCTCACCGGCTGGCACGTCGACGTGCCGCACTTGGATAAGAACCCCAAGGGAAAACAACCGTTCATCGTCCGCGACGGAAACCTCGTCAGCCTGGGCACGCCCGCCGGCCATCTGATCACCGATGCCGTTCACGAAAACTACCGCCTCGAAGTGCAATACCGCTTCGTCGCCAAGCCGGGCAATTGCGGCGTGCTGGTTCACGCCTCGACCCCGCGGGCGCTGTACAAGATGTTTCCCAAGTCGATCGAAGTGCAGATGTATCACAAGAACGCCGGCGATTTCTGGTGCATCGTCGAAGACATCACCGTGCCCAACATGGTCAAGCGCCGCGGCCCGAAAGAAAAATGGGGCATCACCGAAGGCAAAGCCCGCCGGATTCTCAACCTCACCGACGGCTCGGAGAAACCGCCCGGTGAGTGGAACACGATGATCGTCGAATGTGTTAAGGACGCGGTCAAAGTCTGGATCAACGGCGATCTCGTCAATCACGGCACAAAATGCACCGCGAGGAAAGGACAGATTGCCTTGCAAGCGGAGGGTTCGGAAGTGGAGTTTCGCAAGATCGAGTTGACGCCGATCACGAAGCTGAGCAAAGATAAACTGGGAACCGCTAATTGACGCTGATAGGCGCTAATAAACAGAATGTCGACCGAGAAATGTAAGTGCGTTGTGGGCCTTTTGGAAACCGCTGATGAATCGATCGGTTATCCAAATCGAGTTTGTTTATTAGCGTTTATCAGCGTCAATTAGCGGTTGACTGTTTCTGGTTTTGGGACCACTATTTCACGCCGATCGGGAAAGGCCATAACCATGTGTCCGACAGAACACGATTTGGAGAAGCCGTTTTCGGAAGAGGGTTATGCGCTGATGGGCGGGGCGTTCGAGGTGCATCGGGAGATCGGGGGAGGGTTGCTGGAGGAGATCTATCAGGAGAGCTTGGAGATCGAACTGGCCGAACGCGGCATTCCGTTTCGGGCGAAAAACGAGATTGCCGTATTTTACAAAGGCCGGAAGCTGAAAAAGCGGTATATTCCTGATTTGGTGGTTCACGAACAGGTGGTCGTTGAGTTAAAATCGGTCAAAGAGTTGGACCCGGCGCACGAGGCCCAGTTGATCAACTACATGCGACTCTCACGGCAACCGGTCGGCTATTTGATCAATTTCGGCCCAATCGGTAAACTCCAATGGAAGCGGTTCATATTATCAGAGTTTGTTACGAAGTGATTCCCTATCAAGGAGTACATTAGCGTCTATCAGCGTTCATTAGCGGTTCACCTGGAGGAACCGCTAATTCACGCTAATGGACGCTAATGGGAGTTTGGTTTTCAAGTTTCCAATGAAGAGCCGTATTTTCTGAAGGCATTAACCATGAACGATTCACATCCCCTCCGCCAGTTTGAACTCATGTCAACCCGCCGCCAATTGTTTGGCCGCGCGGCGCTCGGTCTCGGCACGGCCGCCATGGCCCAATTGCTCGGCCCGGAGATGTTGGCGGCCGATAGCAAGCCAGACACCAAGTCAAAATCCGGCCTGCATCACCCCGCCAAGGCCAAACGGGTGATCTACCTGTTCATGAGCGGCGGGCCGAGTCATCACGATACTTGGGACTATAAGCCTAAGATGAAGGCGATGTTCGGCAAGCCGCTGCCGGAGCACGTCCGCGACGGCCAGCGGATTACCGGTATGACCGCGGGCCAAAAAACGCTGAAGGTCTGTCCTAGCAAATACAAGTTCACGAAGTACGACAACAATGACCGCGGCGTCTGGATCAGCTCGCTGCTGCCGCACACCGCCACCGTGGCCAAGGAACTGTGCGTCGTTCACACCACCTTCACCGAGGCGATCAATCACGACCCGGCGATCACCTACATTCAAACCGGCAGCCAGGTGCCCGGGCGGCCGAGCCTCGGCGCCTGGCTCAGCTATGGACTGGGCCGCATGAACGAAAACCTGCCGGGTTACATCGTCATGCACGCCCGCAGCCACTTCGCCGAGCAGAGCCTGTTCAACCGGCTGTGGGGAACCGGCTTCATGCCGTCCGATCATCAGGGCATGTTGCTCCGCAGCCAGGGCGACCCCGTGCTGTATCTCAGCAATCCCAAGGGCGTCACCCGGCAGGACCGGCGGGCGCAGCTTGATCTGCTGGCGGCACTTAACCACGGCCAGCACGAGCGATTCGCCGACCCGGAAGTGCTGGCCCGCATCCGCCAGCACGAGATGGCCTTCCGCATGCAGGCCTCGGTGCCGGAACTGATGGATCTGTCGAAGGAAACCGCCGAGACATTCAAGCTCTACGGCGAAGATGCCCACACGCCGGGCACGTTCGCGGCCTGTTGCCTGAACGCCCGGCGGCTGGCCGAGCGGGGCGTGCGGAACATTCAGATTTTCCACCGCGGCTGGGACGCCCACGGCGGCCTGCCCCGCGAGCACGAATCGCAGTGCAAAGACGTCGACCAGGCCTGCGCGGCCTTGATCAAAGACCTCAAGCAGCGCGGCATGTTGGACGAAACGCTGATCGTCTGGGGCGGCGAATTCGGCCGCACCGCCTATTGCCAGGGCCGCCTGACCAAGGACAACTACGGCCGCGACCATCATCCCCGCTGCTTCACCGTCTGGCTGGCCGGCGGCGGCATCAAGCCCGGCATCACCTACGGCCAAACCGACGACTACGCCTACAACATCGCCGACTCCGACGGCGTGCCGCTAAAACCCCAGCCCAACAAAGCCACCTGGACCCCCGGCACCATGCACATCCACGACCTAAACGCCACGATGCTGCATTTGCTGGGGATTGACCACAAGCGGTTGACGTATCGCTATCAAGGCAGAGATTTTCGGTTGACGGACGTACATGGGCACGTGATTAAGGAGTTGATGGTGTAGCCAGCGGCACCCCGGCGACATGAGAATCAATTGTACCGGCGAAAGAGTCCTTCCCACTTCTTATTCACCTTATGAAGAACTGGAATGCTGTCATTAGGACACGTATGTTTGAAGACGACAAGAAGACCGCAGTCGCCGTATCCTTTCGGCTCTTTTGAGTCCGCCTTGGTACAGAATTCCAGCAATGCCTTTTTCTCCATCGAGGTGAAGTAACGGCAAGCAGACGAAAACACGTTGTCGGCTTCCGTAAGGAGAATATCGGAAACGAGTTCTAGTTCCGTTTCGTCTGCGATTCGAGTTACTGCTAGGGGATAGGCTGCCACGACAACGAGATATACACGGCCGACTTCGGCCAAGAGTTCTCCAAAGTGCTTCGACCATGATTCGCACGCTTGATCCCCGGAGCCGGCGAAGTCATCTATTAACACGACCGTGTCGTCAGGCCCCAATCGTGCTCGCAGTATGTCACTCCGACAAATGAACAGATCGTTGTATTTGGTGCCCGCGAGATTGTTTGCGTGCCGAAACTCTGTGAGCATCGAATCACCACTTTCACCTGCGCTCACCGAGTAGGGGATGAATCGCCAAGTACCGATTCGGTCGTTTTTGTCGACGCTCCATCCTTCTAGGCCTCGCAACACGGACCGAAATGCGCCGACGATCTGGTCATGCGTGACAAACTTGATGCAATCCAATACTCTTGCCGCTAAATCGCTGTGCTCGTCAAACTGACCAATCCATTCGCGGATTCGATCTTCAGAGACACTATGACAATAATTCGCGAACTCATTTGCCCACAATCGCAGTCTTCGCCGGTCGATGCGAGCATTTCGATTCTTCGGTCTCTTCATTGGGTGGGCCTCCGGCCGGCATCTCGAAGTTTCTTCCTGATGAGCGTCAACAGCGATTCGAGCGCCTTCCAGAGCTTCTCTTCACCAACGCAACTCTCAACATCCAACTTACGCAATTCGTCAACGAGCTTGCCGATCCTTGTCTGGATTGCCCTGGCTTCGGCTAAGGCCGTAGCCGTGCCGATCTGCAAATGCTCGATCGTTAGGTCGTCCGATTCGGTGAATTGCTCGAGCTTTCGGCAAATCTGCGCCTCCTTGCCCGCGTTTCTAGCATTATTGATGTGTTGCTTGATTAGACGAAAGTCGGTCACTGACCGTAGCCGACCCGCTTGGTATCTTTGAAGCATCGCCTTTGTAAATCTATCTTTCGTATACCAGTCAAAGGAGATAACAAATCGGTCGTTTCTAACAACATAAAGTTCGATGAAGAAATCTGCCTTGACCCTCTTGGTGGGATCGCCATCCAACATCATATCCTGATACTTCTTCGGATAATCCAATAGCTTCTTACAGCGTTGAACGACTGCTTGGTCAAGCCCCGTCAGCGCGGCAAGGTTCCTGTTGCTCCGCTCTTTCATTTCTTCCATCAACAATTCAAGCTTCAGGGCCGTCGGCATGAGCTCCCAGTCTTCCCGAAGCTTGTGTATTTGGAACATTGTGACAATGTTCTGAACCAGGGTTGGTTCTGCCACTTCGTTGACAGGAACCTCTGGCAGATTCAAATCCTTGGCACACATCCAACGCCGCTGGCCATCGAGAATTACAGTACGCTTCTTGCGAGAATCGAAGTAGACGGTGAGCGGGACCAGAATCCCAACCTTCTCGATCGACGTTCGAAGTATGTCGAGAGGATCTTTGTCGAAGAGAACGCGCGGATTATGCGGATTTTGGAAAAGCTGATTAGTGGCGACCATCTTGACGCCAATCTGGCGTGGTGCGAGTCCGCTGGACGCTGATTTCTTCTTTTTGGACTTCCTTTTGACCTTCATGATGGATACCGAAACCCTTCAGAGTCGCTCTGATAGATCGATGTTAGTTATCAACAATTCGTAAGCAGCTTTTCTGGCACCGGCGAAGCCGGCAACATGCCGGCGAACACGCATACGGCATGAAAACCAGTTTTTGGCCAACATTCTCGCCTCTCGGCAATCTGCGTACGAAACCAAAAACGCGGCACCTCGATTGTGGATCTTATCGAGGTGTTCGCTCAATCGACACAGGTCATCTGAGCAAAACGGGCGTTCTCCATATTCGCAAAATACTCGCCGCGATTCGACTGCATAGGGTGGATCGAGATATACGAAGTCGCCCGCACGAACATGGCGCAGCGTTGTTCCAAAATCCCACGACCGAAGCGTTGCACATTGCAACGACTTACTCGCTTCGATGAATTCTTCACGAGTTACGAACGCGCCTGCTCTTGATGATGCAAACGGCACGTTGAACTTTCCGGATCGATTGGTGCGGTAAATGCCGTTGAAGCAGTTGC
>JADFKK010000272.1 GCA_022564995.1 Planctomycetota bacterium
AGCGTTAGCTCGGGGGTATTACGATCGCACGCGAAGAGCTTGACGCTGAGTGAGGAATCACCGACGGCCTAACGGCCGCCGCTCGCCGGGTGTCGTTTCGTGAGACACTTATTTATCGAGCGATCCTAAAGCCCTTTGTGGTATACTGCTTGCATGACACCCAAGATCACCGACGAAATGCGAGACGAACTGGCCGCCCGGCCGGGCCAGCCGGTTCGTGTTGAAGACGATCGCACGCACAAGGCCTATTACCTCGTCGCCGAAGAGCACGCCCCGGGGTCATCGATAACTGGGTTCGCGAAGAGCTGCGCAAGGGTTTTGACGCTGCCGACCAAGGTGATTTGGTCGAATGGGATCCAGAGCGGATCAAAGCCGAGGGTCGTCGCCGGTTAGCGAAAGGTGGTTGATGGCGATGTCAACCACCGTTGATCCGAACGGCAAGCAAGATGTCGATCGTGGCATTTATACCTTTACTCTCGTCCTCTCCGGCGTTGCGGAGATCACCGACGATTTAGAGCGAGGTTTACTGGCATCAGGCTGTGACGATGCCCTGCTTTGGTCGAGCGAAGGAGTCGTCGGGCTCGATTTCGACCGCGAGGCCGAGTCTTGGGGCGCCGCAATCGCCAGCGCCATCAAGGCCGTCGAGAGCAGCGAATTGCCGATTCGCGTGGAAAAGGTCGTCCCGCCGGGCGCTAACCAGATCAATCTCTGCAACGTCTACTTGGCGATGCGCAAAGAAAACCCCGAAATCGCCGAGGGGCTTGAGCAGCTTCTATCGAAGCTGGGGTAAACCGTTGCATTGCGAGATTTCTACGCTAATCGCCATCGCAACGCGATGCGCCCGGCGTCGTGACCTAAGCATTCCAGGGTTAACGCCTTGTGGGCATCTGTGGGCGCGGCCGTGACGCAGGCAAGCGAGCACGGCTTGAGTGACTCGGTCGATGTGATGGACGCGCCCAAATCAACGCACCAGACGTTTGGCGAGAGGGTTTCGTGGGGAATTGTGGCACAGCAGTCGCCGGCGCACAATTCTTGCGATACGAACCATGATCTACAGACGCGATCTAAACCCAACGACAGTATTCGGGACTCGCTGATACAAGTTGGCGAATCCGTGCCGATGCATTTTAGTCCGGTCAGTTAGCTGGGTATTTGCCCTTTACTGCGAAAGTAACCCACCACGTGAAATACGTCCAAACCACGTGAAAATACGTCCAAACTTCGGCTCGCTGCATATCGGCCAAGTACTTCGCACGCAATGAATCGGCCCGAGCGTCCATCATTGTCGAAATTCGGTCGCGCTTTTTTGTGACCGGAGTGTCGGAGCGAATTATGGCCATTACACTTCGAAAATCCTTATCAAAAAAAGGCTCGTATTGATCGTAAAGATAGGCATTCAATGTGCCCAAAGGCGTAACGAAACCCGCCATTGTCTCGCGCATTCGATGGCGAATCCCAACGACCGACAATTCTAATTCTTCGTCTGAGGGAATCTCGTCACCCGCCTCAACCTGATCGATGAGCCCGAACACCTCATCCAGGATTTCGTGAACGACACTGGTTTGGAAAAAATGAGTGAGGGCCAAAGTCTGACTGACGTTCAAACTTGGCCGTTGCATCCGTATTAGAGTGCAATAAAGGAGCGAGTAAAGGATAACGAAGCCAGCCAATGTACCGCCAGCCTCCCAGCCAGTACCGCTTACTGTTGCATATGACCGCAACCAGTAACACAGGATGACCGACCCGGCGAGGCTCAGCGTGAAGAGGATGCTCAGAGTTAGGAGCGGCCAAATTCGCGACACCATAATAAACCTCCTTTGAAACTTCGTGGGTGTGAGTTATACCCCGCAAGGTCACAAATGGCTCGTTTAACGGCAAGCCGCAGGCGGCTGCGTTTCTGAGTTATACGTCCAATCAAAACACAGTCGCCTGCGGCTTGCCGTTAAACGAAAAATGTGCCGTTTTCATCCGCGAGCAGTATAATTACTGCTTATTGAGCAGCCCGAAATCGACAATTGGGTGCGGGCTGCCCGATAACATTCCGCTCCAACGATGTAACAGTACCACGTAAATGATAGCACATAAATCGCGGGGCTGCGACGATTTAGGTGGCCTCGGGCAGCCGCGCGACAGCCTGTTATTCAATAATAAAAGTAAGTGCAAACGCCCCGTCCGGGAATTCGCCGCACCCCGGCCAAGAATCGGCCGTGAGATCAAAGGGGCAGCGGCTGCCTAATAACATTCCGGACAGCCCTTGTCACATGTCGGCGCAAGAATGATGTGTAGATAACGTGATACAATGCGTTGCGGCTGCCCGCCGCCCATATTATCGGGGCACGGCGCGCCTATCAACATCCTTTGACGATGGACATTTGAAAGGCTGGATTTTCAGCGTCATCGAAGCTGCCCTATCCGAAAACATCATGCCTGGCGCCGATCGACGCAGCTTCGGCCAAGTCGTTGCACATGTCGGTCCGACCCTTCGCGCGGCGGCGTGCTCGGCGTGGACGTTGACTCGGACTGTCGGCGCGCTGTCGATGATTGTTATTTGGCAACATCTCGCGAGCGGCAGCCGTGAGGCCGCCGGTGTTTCGGTCGCCGGTGGGGAAAGCGGATCGTGGTGGTTCGCTTCGGGAACCACCACGTTTCGTTCGCGGAGCGAACAACGACTATCATTCCTCATCGGCTTGCCAGGCGTCGATTTGCTCTTGGACTTCTTCGGCGGTGAGCTCGGTTTCGGGCAGGCGGGGTTCGGGCGGTTGGGGGGTGATGTTTCGATCGCCGGGGGTGTGGACGGAGTCGACTTCTTCTTCGAGCTGTTCGAGCCAGGGCGGGATGTCGAGACCGGCGCCGGAGGGGCGGTCGGTGAAGTCGGCGATATCACGCTGCAGGGCGACGAACGCTTCGCACGGCTGGCTATCACTCCGGCCATCAAGCCTTTCGTCGACGGCCCGCTGGACGAGTGCCCGCAGACGATCGATGGCCAGCGGCTGGACGAATCGCTCGGCGATGCGGTCTTCGACCGTGGGCAGCCTCATGCCGTGTTTTGCGTTGAGATCGGTGAGCCGCTGGGCGAAGTCGTCGGCGACGTCGGCGACCCGTTCGGCCAGTGCACGTCGCCACAGTTCGGCCGCATGGGGGCGTCCGCGGCGCACGAGAATTTCGTGGGCCATGATGGCCGGCCGCAGATCCCAGGCGATTCGGTCGTAGCCGACCAACAGGCGGAGAAAATCGAGCATTGTATAGAGCATGTCGCCCCGATCGGACTGGGTCGTCGTGCTGTTGTAATCGCGATATTGGTCGTAGTGTTCGACGATCGCTTCGAGGATTAACTCCAGGTGTTTGATGGCCTCGGCGCGGGGGATTTTCGCGTCGAGCTCTTCCAGCAGCAGCGCCTGGGCGTATTCGTCCTCGGGATCTTCCTGCAAGTGCTCCAGCCAGTCGTCGACGCCTTGGTGCAAGATCGCCCGTAGGTTACCGAAGTTCATAAATCGCTGGGTGAAGAAGTCGGCTCCGTAGCGGCGGATAAAGTCGACCAGCGGCTGCCATTGTTTTTCGTCGGCGACGGTCTCCAGAATCGAGAGCCGCAGCGTGCGGCTGTGCTCGAGCCAGCGCTGCCGCAGCGGTTTGGTCATATCTTGTAAACATTCGACCAGCAATTGATCTCGCCGGGCCAATGCGTCATCGGGGGAGTCGTCCTCGGAGCGTTTGTTGTCGCCGACGCTCCAGCTTTCGGACGCGGTGACCAGACCTTCGACCAGCGCCTGATAACCGTGTTCGAAAAGATGATCGAATTCGGTTACCGCCCCAGGCTCGACCGGGTGGCTGCGTTCCATGGCTTGCGCCGCCTCGATCAGCCGGCAGCTCTCTTCCAGCAATCCGAGCCGGGGCATCCAGGCCAGCAGGTCGCGAAAAAGTTGTTGAAGGGTCCGGGCCGCGACGATCCGATTCGGGTTGCCGCCGCGAGCCAGCGGAAGATATAGCAGCGGGTAGGCTTCGAGCGAGCCAATGAATTCCGGCCAGACGTCGTACAGCGCGTCTGCGTCGGCGGCCAGCAGCGATCGATAGAGCGCCTCGCCGCGGTCGTCGGGCAGCCAGTAATCGCCGAGATCCGTCGGTTCGGCCGTTTGATGTGAGTCGCTGGGCTGTGATGCCCCGGCCAGATACCAGCAGGCGACGGACGTTTCGACCGTGGTCTCGACGATCTGATCGAGCAACGCGTCCTTGATCATCCTGCGGCGGTCGAATTCCACCAACGACTCATAGCTGCCCGAGGGTTTAGGGATGTGATGCCGTTGGACCTGTTGCAATAGCCGCAGCAGTTGCGAGCGATTGGAGCGGGCCTGGGCGAGCCAGCGGTCGGGGGCCTGGGCGACTCGGCCGTCGGTCTCGACCCGCCCAAAGCCGACAGCGATGCGTTTCCAAAATCCGGCCACGGTGTGTAGCAGGGCCAGACGCCCGGCGAGCCTTTGCGACTCGGCTTCCAGTTCGTAGTCCGGCGCCGTGGTCGAGTTGTCCATGATTTCTCCGTCGAAGCCGTCCGCCGCACTGTCGCGAAAGACCACGTTGTCGTAGGCGGCGCTGAACAACTCATCGTCTTCTCCGTCGTCCTCAACATCATCGTCCTCAACATCGTCGTCGCCGCCGCCTGTCGACAATTCGTGCTCGGTAGATTGGTCGGAGAGTTTGTCATCCGTTGCGTCGCCCAAATCCAAGCGGGGCACCTCCCAGAACTGATCGGCGTTGGCTTCGAGGTAGTCGAAAAACTTCAGCGCCTGGTTCCAGCGTTCGATGGAAATGGTCTGGGCATCATCGTCGGTCGAAAGCACCTCGACCATCCAACGCTGGGCCAAAAGATGGAACGAATAATCTCCCTCTTCCAGAGAAATATCATCGACCTGGCTCAACCACTGCATCAACAGCGCCATCGAACCGACGAAGTCGTGTTTGTCCAGCAGCGCTTCGACCACCTGGCCAAACGCCTTGGGAGAATCAAAATGCGGAACGTGCTTGCGCCAGAAAGCGACGTCGCCCACCGCAGCGCCTCCTTGGTGCCAGGCACGAAGCGCCTCGGCAACGGAGCGCGCCGAGTTGAGCGCCTCGGCCGCATCAATCCCTTCGACGTCGCTAACCGTTGTTGTGGCGAAGCGGTCCCACCAGTTAGCGAATTTGGAAAACTGCGCTTCAAGCGATTCTTGCGTTGCCGAATCGTCTCGCGTGGCGGCTTCCGCCCAAATCTGCGAATAAAGGCCCAGCGTGCGCTCCACGATCTCCAGCAATTGATCGATGCGGAAATCGTGAATGCTGTTTTCCAAGGCGGGGAATAAGCTGAAATGAGCATCAAAGCCGAGGATGTTCCACGGGTCGACCAGCGCGCCACACTCAACACCGCGGTGCAACATCGTTTCGATCCGCGACAGGTCCTCGGTCGCTTCCGAGATGGAACCGCGATCGAGCGCCAGGTGGGCCGAGGTCAATCGACAACCGATCTCACACAAAAACCTCGCTGATGCGGTCGGCACAACCCCCGCTTCTTGGTCGGCCGCGTCGAGATAGCCCATCTGGGCAAAAATCTGTGCCAAATGAACGTGCTGTAATTGGCTCGCCCGGTAACGCGCCATGTGGTGATTGAGATCTTGCCGCACCCCGCCAAACGGCTGACGCCGCTGCTGCGCTTCTTCGCGCAATCGCCGGCCGTGCTCTCCTTTGACTTGCCCGATCAATTGAACGTAAAACTCGTCGCGGTAGGCGGCGATGTGCGGCAGCAGCGTGGCCAGCGTAACCGACGAATCGTGTGCCTCGGGCCGATCTCCGCTGGTACCCGACGACATCAACATCGTCCCGGCCAGCGCGGCGGCGGCCTCGAAAACGGCCTCGTCGTGCGGAAGCTCCTGCTGTTCGACGCGCTCCAACAAGGCGTCGAGAACGAGTTGCTGAACGACGAAACGCCGGTAACGCCCCTGGTTGTCGATGTGGTGCGGATCCCACTGGCCGAATTGATGATTGGGCCGCTTGTTCGCCGGATGATCGAAATCGTACGATCGCGGATCGAAGGCAAGTTCTTCTAGCGCGGCCGGGTCATACCAGGCGTCGCGCAAAACGGCCGGATCGGTCGCCCGCAGAATGTCGAGCGCTTGGGCGATGATTTCCCGATAGCGACCCACGCCGACTCCCACGCCGTCGACATAGAGCGGCACCGGGCGCAGCCACTCGTGTTCGTAGGGTTCGATCTTCTGATCCGTTTCGAGCACCGCAACCGGCCGATAGCCGATGAAATCGTTCAGCCTCACCAGCGCTGCCGCGGCCACCTCGCGAGGCCGATCCCAGGGGCCGCCCTGCGACACGACCAGTTCGATGGCGCGGCCGAGAAAAAACGGACGAAACAGCGCTGCGGAACTCTGGTGAAACAGCAGGTCGGAGTGATGAGTCAAATAGGCCGGCAGCAAATGCTCGAATGTAGCCGCCAGCGCCCCTTCGGCTTGCTTGGCATTGCCGAAGGCCGATGATTGGTCTTTCAACCTCGTCAATTCCTCGACAAGCAATTGGCCAACATTCCGCCAGGTTTCGCCGCTTTCTTGCCATGTCGTCCCGTCCGACCGCGGCGATTCGAGCTGTCGATAGAGCGTGTTGAGGTGTGCGAAAAACTTTTCGTTCGTCGCCCCCGAGGAGGCGCTGCCCGAAGAGAAATTCAGATAGCCCAACAACTCCTGCAAGGCGGTTTGGGTTTCGGAGTCAATCACGTCGTAGTCCATCGCAGTTTCACTCCGCAGCCGAATTACCAGCGGCCTGGCAGGCTGTTGAAAAAATCTGTCGGATATCCGACCTTTTTCAGCAGGCTCCCAACGACCGCCGCGCCGAGCATCGCATCGGAAGGCCATTAGGCGAGCGGCAGATTAGAAAATACCAGCACGACGCGCAAGTGAGTATGTCTTCTTGACTCACTCGCTTGCGCGTCGTGCTTGTATTAGGTAAGTCTTCATCTGCCGTTCGCCTTATTGTTAGTGGCGATTTCGACGCAGGGGTCATCGTAGGCGGCCTTTGCTATGCGGTCCAGCGGGTGTCTGGCGGAAGGCGTTTTGAATGGACGTCCGGCTTAGAAACGCAGCCGCCTGCGGCTTGCCGTTAAACGGAAATAGGTGCCCTTTTCATCCGCAAACAGCATCATTCCGGCCACAGCGCCCCAAGAGTCGGGCCAAAATCACGCCAAAAAGGGGTTTTTTCGGCTGCGGGCGGCGAGGATTTCGATTATGATAGAATCATGGGTCGGGGTAGGCGCCGCGGTTTCGCTCCGGCGACGCCTTGCTGGTCCGATGTTCTCCGATGGCTGTGTTTCACTCGAGTACTTACCATGATCCAACGCTTGCTCGTTCTGTTCGTTCTCGGCGGTTTGCTGTGCGCCGGAGAATCGCTCCCTGCCCAAACTACTCGAGGTGCCCTGATTTCACAATCGGTGGCCGCGCGGAACGGTCTGAGGCGAAGCTGGTTCACCCAGGTGCGCCTCGATCCCAACCGGGATCACGTCGTCTCGGTCACGCTCGACGGCGACACGATGTTCGTGCAAACCAGTGGCGCCGTGGTCCACTCCATCGACACGGAGACGGGCCGGACGAATTGGGCGCGAATGATCGGTCGATCGCGTCACCCCAGCATGGCGGTCGGTGCCAACAAAGACTACGTCGCGGTGGTGAACGGAACGATGCTCTACTTGCACGATCGTCGCACCGGGCGAGCGATCAGCGACGAAAAAACAGCCGCTCTCTGGCAGCGCAAGATCGGCGGCGTGGCCGGGGCTGGCCCGGCACTGACAGACGATTACGTCTTCGTGCCGATGGTCGACGGACGAGTCGAAGGCTATCGGATAGAGAATTTCAACAAACCGCCCTGGGCGTTTCATTCCGCCGGCCGCGCCCTGACCCAGCCGCTCGTGACCCACCGTCTCGACAAAGACGGCATCGTCGTGGCCGATAGCGTGGTTTGGCCCACCGACCGCGGACATTTGTATGTTGCCCGGCCGAACAGACCTAGCCTTCGTTTCCGGTTCGAGGCGTTCGACGAGATTGTCGCGGCGCCGGCCTACATGCACCCCTACCTCATTTCCGCTGGTGCCGACGGCTATGTCAACGCCATCCACGAGCGATCCGGCGAGGTGCTGTGGGATTTTTCCGTCGGAGACAGCATCTATCAGTCGCCGGTGGTGATTGGCGATTCAGTTTACGTTATTCCCAAGAGCGGCGGCATGTTCTCGATATCGTCGAAAACCGGCCAGAAAAAGTGGTGGGCTCCCCGCGTCCGACGTTTCCTCTCCGGCAGCGACAAACGGCTCTATGTGATCGACCACGTCGGGCGAATCGCCGTGATCGACGTGAAAAGTGGAGGACGCATCGGCACGATGAGTACCACGGGACTCGATCTGTTTATCTCCAACGGACAGTCCGATCGGATATTCGTCGGGAGCAAAACAGGATTGATTCAATGCTTGCACGAAATCGGCCGCGACGAGCCGATGTCGCACGTTAAGCTGGCCAAGGACGAAGCCGACGATGTCAAGGAAGCCGCGCCCGACGGCAAGTCCGAAGACCAGCCGGTAAACAAGGGCGACATTTTCGCCGAGCCCAGCGACGACACGAGCCCGGCGAAGGAGCCGGGCAAGAAGCCGGCGAATGAGGCCGATCCGTTTGGCAATTCCGATCCTGCACCGGCCAAGGATGAAGACGATCCGTTTGGCAATTCCGATCCTGCACCGGCCAAGGAGGACGACGATCCGTTTGCAGATCCGGCCGACGACGCGAAGCCCGACGTCGACAAGGAAGCGGAGAATCCGAAGACCGAGAAGAGTCCGTTCGAGTAGCGGAATCGCGCAAGAATAACATCTCCATGTTTCCCACTCGGCTCTCCGTTATCACCTACAATCTGTGGAACACGCAGCGTTGGCCCCAGCGCGAGGCGGCGCTGCGGCAGTTCGTCGACGTGTATCGACCGGACGTGTTCTGTGTGCAAGAATTGCGGCCGGAGACCGCCGCGGCGCTCGACGAGGCGCTGCCCGATCACCGCCGCGTTCACGACGACTTCGCCGGCTGGACCTGCGAAGGGAACATCTACTGGAACGGCCGGCTGCTGGAGTGCCTGGAACACGGAGCCGAGGACGTCGGCATCTTCGAGGCCCACCGCCGCTTGTTTTGGGCTCGGCTGAAGCTGATCGATCGCGATCGCAGCATCTTCGTGGCCACGGTCCATTACACGCATCAGGGCGATGAGCGGGAGTTGGAAACGGGCCGTTCACCGCGTCTCGACCAAACCCAGCGAACCATCGCGGCCCTGGCACGGCTCGTGGGACCGACCGAGCCGGCGCTGTTGGCCGGTGATCTGAACGATCCGTTTCTGCCGACCTACGCCCTACATGATGCCGGCTATCGAAGCTGCTTCGCGGAGTTGGGACAGTTGCCGCCGCCGACTTGGCCGAGTATTCCCACGGCAAATTTCGTCGTCGGCGAACAGGCGGTCAATCAGACGATCGACTGGATCGTGAGCAACGACCGCTTGCGCGCCATTACCGCTAGTTCGCCCCAGTGTTTTGCCGGCGACGTCGCGCCGTCCGATCACTGGCCGGTCCAAGCCGTGTATGAATTGTGTGAAGAACACGCATGACCAAGCCCCCGCTTGATGTCGCCGCCCTCGCCCGCCGCCAACTGTCTGACTACGACGCCATCTCGCCCGGGAACATTTTCGGCGAAGGCATCGTGCTCGACGAAGCCGCTGCCTATCGCCTGCAGTCACACGTCGCGCAGCTTCGCAGCGAACGCGGCGAACGCGTCATCGGCTACAAAGTCGGCTGCACCTCGCCGGTTATTCAGCAACAATTGGGAATCGACCACGGTGTGTTCGGGCGGCTCTTCGCCAACGAACAACATGCCAGCGGCGTAAAACTATCGGCGGCGCGGTACGATCATCTGGCCATTGAAGGCGAGCTGGCGGTGCGATTGGCCGTTGACTTAAAGCCGGACGATGGGTTGAACGAAATGCTCGACGGCTATTTTGGCGATGTTTTTCCCGTGATCGAATTACACCACTACGTTATTCGCGGCCCGCTCGCGACGGCCGGAGAACTGATCGCCAACAACGGCATGCACGCGGGCTTCGTCGCGCCGGAGGCCGTTTCCCCTGACATATCCGCCATCCAAGGAGAAATGTTGATTCTCGTCGACGGGCAAATCGCCGACCGCTGCGACGCGGGCCGATTGCAAGAGACCGTCACCTCGTCCCTACGGTGGCTGGCCAATACGCTCCCCAAACACGACAATAGACTCAAGGTCGGTGACCTAATCCTGACCGGCTCCTGCTGCCGGCTGATACCGATCGAGCCGCCGTGCCATGTCGTCGTCGAGTCAGCATGGGGCAGTGTCGAAGCCGAAATTGCGCCATAGGAGGAGAAAAGGGGACAGGCGCATATATTGGGATGTTTGGGTAATATGAGAGGCTTATGTCTCACTGCGGACCTACCGGGTTGTCGCACGAAACATACATCCCAAATCTCCTGGATTGACCAATATATGCGCCTGTCCCCTTTTTCGACCGAACATGAAGCTCGTCAAAGTTGCCGCTGCCGCGCTGAATCAAACGCCGCTCGACTGGGATCGAAATGCGGCCAACATCGTCAGCGCGATCGAGCGAGCCCGCGCCGATGGGGCAAGCATCCTCTGCCTGCCCGAGCTGTGCATCACCGGTTACGGATGCGAAGATGCCTTTCATTCGTCCGCCACGATGGCCACCGCACAGCAGGTGCTTGGTGAGATTCTACCCGAGACCCACGGGCTGATCGTTGCGTTGGGGCTGCCGGTGTTCTGTGGCGACGGCCTGTTCAACACGGCGGCCCTGGCGGTCGATGGTCGCTTGGTCGGGCTGGCCGCCAAGCAGAATCTGGCCGGACGCGGAATCCATTACGAGCCGCGATGGTTCAAGCCCTGGCCGGCCGGTGAAGTCGCCAACGTGCAAGTGGCCGGCAGCCGCGTACCGCTGGGCGATCTCGTGTTCAAGTGCGGCGGCGTTGGCGGCAACATCGGCGGCAGTGTCGGCATCGGATTTGAAATCTGCGAAGACGCCTGGGTCGCCGACCGGCCCGGCCGTGAGTTGGCCCTGCGCGGAGCCGACCTGATCCTCAACCCCAGCGCCAGCCACTTCGCGTTTGACAAGCAGGAAATCCGCCGCCGCTTCGTGCTCGAAGGATCGCGGGCCTTCGCCGTGAGCTACGTCTACGCCAATCTACTTGGCAACGAAGCCGGTCGGGCCATCTACGACGGCGGCACCTTGATCGCCAGCGCCGGACGCATGATTCGCCAGGGGCCACGATTCTCTTTTCAACTCTTTCACGTCCAATCGGCCCTGATCGACGTCGACGAGACGCGGGCGCTGCGCGTCCAAGGCGCCTCCAAACCCGACGTCGACGCGGATCATTCGTCAGCGTCGGTTCACGTCGAATTTGAATTCCCGCCGGCACCGCCCGACACGCAAGCGGCACCTCGGGCCAACTGGGAAGACTCGGCGACGACGAAAGAGGAGGAATTCTCGCGGGCCGTTCCGCTGGCGCTGTTCGATTATCTACAGAAGAGCCGCTCTGGCGGGTTCGTCGTCTCGATGAGCGGCGGCGCCGATTCCGCGGCCGTCTCGACGCTCGTGGCGCTGATGGTCGATTCTGCCGTGCGGGAGTTGGGCTTCGCGGCCTTTGCCGAGCGGCTGGCTTACATTCCCGGCATCAGTGACGCCCGGAAAACAAAGGATATTGTCCGGCGATTGCTCACCTGTGTTTATCAATCGACCAGAAACAGTTCACAGACGACGCGCGACGCGGCGAGCGCCGTGGCGGACGCTCTGGGGGCGGAATTCCTTCAATTCGACGTCGACCAGATCGTGCAAAGCTACGTCGACATGGTTTCCGCGGCCGTCGGGCGAGAACTGACGTGGCAGCAGGATGACGTGACTCTACAGAACATCCAAGCCCGCGCCCGGGCGCCCGGCGTGTGGATGTTGGCCAACTTGCGCGGGGCGTTGCTGCTGGCCACCAGCAATCGCTCCGAAGCCGCGGTCGGCTACGCGACGATGGACGGCGACACGTGCGGCGGGCTCTCGCCCATCGCGGGCATCGACAAGGCCTTCTTGCGAGACTGGCTTCGCTGGATGGAAACCACCGGCCCGGCCGACAGCATGCAGGCACAGAGTATTATCGCCGCGGATTTGGTTCGTGGTATGGGCATCGTGACCTCCTGTGGTGTGTTGTAGCCATCCCGCCCTTGCGGAATCCCGGCATAAGATTTGGGAAGATTAAGAAGAACAAACGGAGAAAATAATGGTTTTTTAGCAAAATAGAACAAGTCGGACCAAATAGATCAGTGGAAAGTATTGTAGTTAATTTTTAAATGATAAACCTTGAGCTAATTTAGAGGAAAGTTACGAAAACCAATTTTGGTTTGATGCGTGCTTTATTCGGCAGTCAATGAAATACCGCGGCCTTTCCAGTCCATCCACGACCCCTCATAGACTGTAACTTTGGAGAAACCTAGAAAATGCTTTAGTGTAAACCACATCTGTGTTCCCTGCCGACCAGTATTGCAGGTGGTCACAACAGGTGTTCGCTTGGAAATTTCGTGATCCGCTAAGAGTTGCTTTAACTCTGTAGAATCTTTCCACCTCTTTGGATTACCCTCCATTAAATCCTCAATAGGAATATTTATGGCTCCGGGTATGTGGCCTTGATCAAACTGCTCAGGACTACGCACATCAACAACAACAGCACTATCCTGTTCACTTACCGATTTTACGTGCTTCCAATCAACGGCAAAGGATGTATTAACCTTGTGCACAAAAGTGCCCGGCTCCACATCCGCCACCTCTTTTGT
>JADFKK010000273.1 GCA_022564995.1 Planctomycetota bacterium
TGGATAAAGATGTCTCGGTCGTCGCCTGGGGCGAATTCGGCCGCACGCCGCGGATCAACAAGAACGCCGGCCGCGATCACTGGCCGCAAGTCGGCGGCGGGCTGCTGGCCGGCGGCGGCATGAAGACCGGCCAGGTGATCGGCGCCACCGACCGGCTGGGCGCCGAAGTCGCCGATCGGCCCGTCCACTTCGGCGAGGTTCACGCCACGCTCTATCACAACCTGGGCATCAACACGAACCGCGCCAGATTAAAAGACCTCTCCGGCCGGCCGCAATTCCTGGTCGACGGACATCGGGCGATGAGGGAATTGGTGTAGTCGGACGGCGCCACTTGGGCATTGCTCGGAGGGAATACCAGCACGACGCGCAAGCGAGTGTGTCTGCTCGCAAACGACACACTCGCTTGCGCGTCGTGCTGGTATTGCCAACGAAAATGGCGTCGTAACTTGAGGCCGCGCAAAGGGCCTACAGCGCCAGCGCCTCGTCGTCGCTCTCTTCGCCGCCGCCGCTGGAGCCGCGGCGGTCGAATAATGGCGAGGAGGTCGCTTCCGGCGCGTCGTCTTGCTGAGCGAAGCTGTCGAAGGCCGCGTCGGCCAGATCGGTCGATATTGTGGACGCCGCGTTTTTCTTCGGGCCCCCGCCGCCGCCGCCGCCATTTCCACCACCTCCGCCTTTGGCGTCCTTGATGGTGCCTATGCCCACGGCTAAGTCGATATCGACCCCGGAGACCTCGACGAGGAAGGTCTCGTTGCCCTCACGCTTGATGGAGTCGACGATGGTCAACACGGAAATCGTCTGGGAAAGCACTGCCGGCTCGGCGTCGAGATTGAAGGTAAGCGTGCCGCCGGTGATGCCATAGTAATCGAGGTCGGCGGTGGCGGTTCCGTCGCTGGTGCTGTAGTTCACGACCACGCTGCCGCCACTGGGCGGGTTTTGCAACGTGACGGTGAACACGGCGGTTTCACCCTCGGTGACCGTCACACTGTCGATCGTCACGCTGGTCGGTGCTGGATCGTTTTCGACGATCGTGCCCGTCGCGCTGGCGCCGTTGATTTGCGCGCCGTCTGCGTTGGACAGGGTCACCAGGAATGTCTCGTTGCCCTCATATATGGTATCACCGAGAACGTCGACGGTGATCGTTTGCGTGGTCTGGCCCCCTGTGAAGGTCAACGTGCCGTTGGTAGCAACGTAATCTTCTACGGCCGTGGCGGTCCCGTCGGCCGTGCTAAAGTCGACCGTCACGTTGGTCTCCGGTGGATTGGCCAGCGTTACGGTAAACATCGCGCTCGTCGTTTCGCCGACATCGCCCTCGACGATCGACGCGTCCGAGATCGACAGGGCCGGTGCCGTGAGATTCTCCGGCGTGATCACGAGCGACCAGAAGGTGAGCTTTCCGTTGACGCCTTTGCGGGTGTCGCGAATACGAAGCGTCCAGGTTCCCTGCGCCTCCGTCCCACCGAAATCGCTCAATTTCCCCTCGGGCTGAAAGTGTCCGATAAAGGGGGGCGCGGTGCTGTCGGCGATCGAAACAAGGGCATCGTCGTCGAAGATCGTATTGGGGTAATCCGCGTTGCTGCCGCCCCGCCCTGTGGCCAGCGCCACCGTTTCGCCGCCTGGGCCGATCAGTTCGATTTCCAAATCGCTGATGCGGCTGTGATCGATCGCGAGTTGCACCTCCAGATCGGCGATCGTCTGCGACTGGTCCACCGTAATGGTCGAGGTGATCGTCTTGTTGCTACGGATGTTCACCGGCACGTCGGTGCTGCGCTCGATCGACACCGACTCGCCGACCCGCTCGTAAAAGTTAATCGGCTGATGAAGCTGTTCGCTGGTCGTAAAATACCCGCTCGCGTCGGCGTTGAACGACACCGCCTCGCCGTTCGGCTCCAGTTCATACGGCACCTGCACACCGCCGGCAAACAGCGCGGCGGCGACGCTCGTGTCGCTGGGCCGATCGTAAAGAAGCACCGATTCGGTATCCGTCTGCGCGTTATAGTAACGGACTAGCATCTCGCTCCCGTCCGGCGAAATGTCCGCTGCGGAGGCAAACGTCGACTCCAGCGGGCCTAGATCCTGGAGCATGACCGTTTCTCCGCCGAACAGCGAGGACGCCGCGGCAAAGTAAAGATGCGAGGGAGTCTCTCGCTTCGAGATAATGTACAGGTCGCCGCTGAGCGGGTCGATCATCAGCGACTCGGCGTCGCGACCGCGGCCGGGATACTGCAGCGTGATCGCTTCGGCGGTCAAGTTGATCGGCGTCGAAATTGGAACAGTGCCGACCACCGGTTCCGGAACTTGATAAACGGTAATCGAACCGCGCTCGCCGGCATTGTCGCCGATGTCGGCGATGTACAGACAGTCGTCGTTCGAATCGAGGCAGGGCCCGATGGCGATGTCTTCCCAGTCGATGTTCGTCGCTCCGACGATGTTGTACACGCCCAGATGTTTCCCGGCCGTGTTCATGGCGAACAACCGAGCCGTATCGCCCGAGTCGTTATGCACCCAGATCACGTCGGCGTTCTGGCGGCTGGCGACCATTCCGGAAGCCTCGTTAATATCGGGCGACTCGACCGTGCCCAGGGCCTGGCTTTCGAGGAATCCGCCGCCCGAGAGCAGCAGCCGCGATTCGAGCGGTTCGAGACGGAGCCGGCTGGTGCGGTGACTGCGGGAGTGTTGTTTGGCGAACATGATGTGACGGCCTCAATGGTTTCGACGGTGAATCTCAAGTGGGATTTCAACCGTCTAGTATAGACGTAGAGTGCGGATTTCACAACCGTGCGGCGGCGCGTCGATTCAATCGGCAGCAGGCGGCGCCAGCGGCTGGTCGGTCGGAATCAGTTCGATCAGCTTGCGCGCCCGTTTGTTGTCGCCCTGCGCGTCGAACCCGACGAGCAGACGTTCGCCCGAGAGCAGCAGGGGGCCGAACATTGCGGCGGGCGAAACTTCGCCGGACCGGACAAGATCATGGAGCGGACAAACAGCGCGGGTAGCGCCGTTAGACGGATCAAGCCAAACCAGTTCGATGCGGCCGGGTTGGTTGGTGCGGGCATGGCGGGCGATGAGGAACTGGTCTGCTGCGCCGCAAGCGTAGGTTTCAAGTAGGTTGTCGAGAGCGCGTTGCCAGGTGATTTTTCCGTCGTCGATGCCGATCGCGAGTAACCCTCGGGCGTCGCGAACAATCACATGCCCTTCGACTAACCCGATGATGCGTCGCAGGCCGGGCACGTCGCGACTCCAAATCGCGCGACCACTGTCGAGATCGAGACACTGCACGCCGCGCATGCCGGGCTGAAAGACGATCGCGCGATCGTCACGCACCAGCGGGCGGCCATGAAATTGCTGCCACGACGGATCGTCGGGTTGCTGAGTTCGCCATCTTTGACGGCGGAGCCAAAGAATGTTGCCCGCGGTGTCAATACGCAGCGTAACGCCGCCGACCGATGCGACGATTCCGCCGCCATTGACGGCCGGCGCCGCGCGAGCGGGCAGCGCGCCTTGCCACAGATCGCGCAGTTGGATCAGATCGACCGTGCTAATCACGCGGCCGTTCTGCGGATCGTAGGCAGTCAGCGCAAGCTGAAATATCCGCGGGACGTCTTTCGCCGGGCCGCGCTTCAGCGACGATCGCACGACCGTGGCGGTCAGCGCAAAAAGTCGACCTTCGACCAACAGCGGATCGCTGGCCACGTGGCTAAGGGGCTGACCGCGTCGGCTGGCCTTTTTGTCGCCCTCCTCGGATATCGCCGACCAAAGCACCGTGCCCGTGCGAGCGTCGACGCAAGTCAACTCCGGTCCGGCCTGGGTCAAGCGACGGACGTAGATTCGTCCGCCGACAACCAGCGGGTGCATCGCCGGCCAGCGCCAGACGGACGGATCTCCGCGCGGCCGAACGAAGTTGGCAGCCCAACGATGTTTGCCGGTTGACCGTTCCAACGCGACAAGCTGCGCGCGATTGCTCACCAGCAGCAAATCGCCGGCCACCGTCGCCGACATGCCGCGGGCCGCCCAATCTTGTTGCGGCGTGGGCCGCTTGATTCTATTCCCTCCGCGCAGACCGCCATCGATCACCGCGAATGGCCGCGTGCGATAGTGCATCGCAGGCGGCGCCGATGGGACGTCCGGGCTGGCCATTCCGCCACGAGGTCGCGCGGCGGCGTCTCCGTTAGATCGCTGGAGCATTTCGTCGACCATTTTTTCAAACTCGGCTGGTTCGATCGTGGCGCTGCCCATCTCGACGCTCCCCAGCGGCGGGCTGCCGATCTCGCGCCCGATCATCGCCCCAGCCAGCCGCAGCCGCGCCGCGATGCCGTGTCGCTGGGCTGCTGCGGCGTAAGACAGGGCACGCTCGTAGTGCGAAACGGCTGCGGCGAATTGACCGCCCGAGAGCGCCCGATCTCCCAGCCAGGCTTCAGCTTCAGCCGCTGCGTCGGTGCCGAAGAATCGCAGCGCCACAGACCGCACGGCCGGGGCGTCGATCTGCGAAACGGCCCGTCGCAAGCGGAGCTGTGCCGTTGCGGCGAATCGCTGCCGCATTAAATCTCGCAGCAGCGGGTGATCGCGCATCGCCAGGCGGACCATAGTTTGATATGGAACCAACAGATGCGAATCGGCCACGTCGGTGAGCAAACCCAACTCGACGTCGGCCCGACCGTTGACGATTGTGTGCAGGGCTCCCGCGTACGATCTGCTATCGAGCGCCTGCTTCAACTCCACCGCGACGTTGAAGCCTTCCTTGCTCATCTCGTATTGCAGCGGATGCGCCGCATCCAAGAAATCGTCGTCCAGCGATTGCGGCTTGGCCGCGTCTTCATCGCCAGAATCTTTCGCCAAATCCGCAGCAGGATCAGGATTCACCGGCAGGGGCGATGCTTCGACCGGCGCATTGTTCGATTCTTGATCTTTCGGACGGCTCGATGTCTTCGATCGATCTTGATCGGCACTCACCTCGGATTGCGATTTCGCGACTTCCGCCCGCGCCTCGCTTGGTGTTGGCTTTTCGCGCAAAGCCCAAACCACCAACACCACTGCGGCGGCTCCGCCCACGCCGCCGACCAACCACACCGATGCACGCCGGCTGTTGGGTTCTTGGGCCGGCCGATATCGCGCGGCGGCAGCCAGCACCGCGTCGAGCGTCTCGCCGACACGCGCCAGCGCCACCCGCACATAGTCGCGCCCCGCCTCGTCCGCCAACAACTCATCGCGCAGCACCGCCGACTCGATCAGCCGATTCTTCAGCCGGGCGATCTCGTCGCGCCGCAGCGCCGCGGGCGGCACCTCGGCAATACGTCGCAGAAGTTGTTCGTCGGTTTGCAAGATAATCGCCCCAACCATGGCGGACCGCGAAGTGAATCGGCCATCATAGCCGCGCGTCGCGCAACGCGACAATAGCGGTGAGAAGCTTGCATATTCCGGGCGATCCCCGAGCGTTTCCCGGCGAGCCCCGAGCGTTAGCTCGGGGGTAATACCTTCACTCACAGCAAGCCGTAAACCGCACGAGGACTTACCGGCTGCCTCACGGCCGCCGCTCGCCGGGGTGCTACTACCCATCGTCACGATCCGTCACCGCGTCCCCAACGAACATACCGCTGGGCCAATCCGGCCAAAATCAGCGCCCCGCCGAGCAGCGTCCACCAACTTGGAATCTCCGCTCCCCAGGCGAGATAGACCCACACCGGCAGCAGCAGCGGCTCCAACAGCACAATGCCCGAGGCTTCCGGCCCGCGAATCACCCGCAGCCCGCGGGCGAACAACACGTAGGGCAGGCCGATTTGCAGCAGGCCGAAGGCCACCAGCCAAACGAGTTGTTCGCCCGATGGGGTAATGCCGAGCGACGTCACCTGCGGCGATAGCACGGCCGCGGTGACCAACAGATTGAGCGAAACGAGCCAGGCAGAGTCTTCCTCGCGCAGCCGCCGCAGGCAGAGCACCACGCCGGCGTACAACACGCCGGAGGCCAGCGCGTAGAACACACCGCGCATCGACGTGGCGGCCTCGGTCGTGGCGACTTGCTGTGCGTGGCGATATTCGAAGCATAGAATCACCGCGATTCCAACCGCGGCAAAGGCCAGCATCAGCAGATCTCGCCGATTGGCCGGCTCGCGCAGCCACAAGGCGCTGAGCAAAAACACCCACAGCGGCGCCGTGTTCTGCATCCAAACCGCGTTGGCCCCGGTCGTGTAGACCATCGCCTTCATGTAGGTCACGTTCATCGCCGCGAAGATCAACGCCATCGGTATCAACATCGGCCGAAACCGCGGCCGGCGGACGAAAGGCAGCAACAGCAGGCCCGCAAACAGCGCCCGCCAAAACGCCAGCAACTCGCTCCGCTGTTCGAGCGGCCAAGAATCAAACACGGGCGCCTTGGCAAAAAATCCTCCGCTGCTCCACATCACGGCCGTCGTCACAATCAACAGCCGCGCGGTGATCTTGCGAGACGTGATCTTGCCAAGCTCTGTCGGGACATCGTGCGGCGGATCATTAGACATGGCCCCAATCTCGCCGAGATCGCGGCCGAAGTCCAGCCTCCTATTCGTAATCCCGCCCAGGTGTCAGCCGTAGATCCCTTCTGCCGGAAGAGATCAGAACACGTCGAAGCTGGTTGCGCCGCGGCCTCGCTCACGCCCCTTTTCGATTGCAATCCCCCGCCGGTGTCACTAGAATAGCCTTTTGATGCATTTGGGTTTCAATGACAAATGACGAATGACAAATAATCAATAATGAATCGCGATCATAAAACGGGTCGCGATCCGCCGTGCCCCGGGCGCGTCAACCATTCATTATTGATTATTTGTCATTCGTCATTGGTCATTACGGAGCCGCCGTGTCCCCACGGCGATGAACGTCAATGGTCTTTCCGAATTCCCCATTCCGAACTCCGAATTCAGCAACAACCAGGAGTCTGCCATGTTAGCCCGCAAGCGACCGCGCCTCACCCGCTTGGCCGTCGAACCGTTGGAGGAGCGCCGCCTGCTGGCCGTGATGAGTTTTCAAGATGGCGTCTTGCCCACGCCCGACTATGCCGGCACGCGCGACGTGTCGTTGTTCGGGGCCGAAGAGGGCGTGAACTTTGGCGACGCCACGACGCTGCGGGCCGATGCGGAGCAGGGGTCGACGGGCGAGCCGGTCTGGTCGCTGATCAAGTGGGATCTGTCGGGCATTCCGGCCGACGCGACGATCAACGACGTTTCGATTACGGTCAACGTCACCAACACAACCGTTGCGCCGGGCTTCAACCTGCTGGCGATGCGCACGCCCTGGATCGAATCGGAAGCGACCTGGAACGGGCCGACCGCCAACAGCACTTGGGAAGAGCCGGGTGTGACCGACCCAGCGGACTTCAACCCGACCGTGCTCGGCACGATGACCGGCACGGCGACGGGGCCGCTGAGCGTGCTCCTCAACTCCGCCGGCCGCGCCGTCGTGGCCGGCTGGCTCAGCGACCCGGCCAGCAATCACGGGCTGCTGATCTCGAACGCGGCCAACGACAACAGTCTGCGTTTCGATTCGCGCGAAGGCACCACGGCTACCAATCGGCCGAAGCTGTCGATCGACTTTACGTTCAACGACGTCGACCCGCCGACCGCTACGCTCGTTGAACCCTTGGACAACGGCCCGGCCGATCAAGACGACGATGAGGGCGAAGTCCGCGTCGGCGTTCGCGATTCGTTCGTCATCGGACTTGACGACTTTGCGCTGGACGATGCGACTGTCACCGCCGAGACTCTGAGCATCACGAAAGACGCCGCCGCGTTTAGCGATTTCACATTCGCCTTTGACGCCGCCGCCGATCAAATCACCCTCACGCCCACCGCCGGCAGTTTTGCCGAGGGTTCGTACAACGTGACTCTCAACGGCGGCGCCGCCAAGATCGCCGATGCGACAGGCAACATCCTGCCCCGCACCGTGCTGACCATTGTCATCGACGCCGGCCTGCCGACGACCCCGGTCGCCGAAGACGACGCTTACGAAACGGCCGAAGACACTCCGCTGGTTGCCGACCCCGAGTCCGGCGTCCTCGACAACGACTTCGGCGGCAACGCCCCCGGCGACGCGGTCCTCGTATCCGGCCCCAGCAACGGCACGCTGGAACTGAACCCCGATGGCTCGTTCACCTACACCCCGGCGGACGACTTCAGCGGCCAAGACAGCTTCACTTACATCCTCGAAACCCCGCTGTTCACCTCCAGCGTCGCCACGGCCACGATCACCGTGACCAGCGTGCCCGATCCGCCGATTGCCCGCGACGATGAGTATCGCACGCCGACCGGGACACAGCTGGAGGTGAGGGCGTCGGCGGGCGTGTTGGTCAACGACACGAGCGTCGAGGGCGGAGCGCTTTCCGCGCGGGTGGATGTTGGCCCACAGCACGGTACGCTCGAACTGACCGCCGGCGGCTCGCTGAGTTACACGCCGCAGGCCGGTTTCTCCGGGGCCGACGTCTTTACTTACATCGCCAGCGACGGCGCGACCGATTCGCCTCCGGCCAGCGTGACGATCATCGTCAACGACCCGCCCACGACCGAGCCCGACGAGTATCAGGCCGATCAGGGCGGCGTGCTGATCGTTCCCGTCGTCTCCGGCGTGCTATCGAACGACAGCGACGCGGCGGCCGACGCACTCACCGCCGAGTTGGTCAGCGGCCCGAGCAGCGGCGAGTTGGTCCTCAATCCCGACGGCTCGCTAACCTACACGCCCGAGCCCGACTTCCTCGGCACCGACAGCTTCACCTACCGCGCGGTCGACCCCTTCGGCGCGTCGACTTCCGCCACCGTCACGATCAACGTCGTCGGCCTAAGCCCCGTCGCCAGGTCCAACAAGTACAACGCCACCGAAGACGAGTTGCTCACCGTCGACGCGGCGACCGGCGTGCTGGCGAACGACAGCGACCCGCAGGGCGACGAGATGACCGCTGTGCTGGTCCGCGGCGTCCGCGAAGGCATCCTCACGCTCAACCCCGACGGATCATTCACCTACCAGCCCAACGAAAACTTCGTCGGTCCCGACAGTTTTCGTTACCGCGCCAGCGATGGCGAGCACGAATCGGCCAGCACGCTGGTACAAATCACGGTAGAAAACGTCAACGACCCGCCGGTCGCGGTGGATGATGCGTACGACATATTTGCGGATACGACTCTCTTCAACCACGAAACGGTCCGCATTCTTCCTTACGGGTCCGACGATTATCGATTCCTCGTTGTGCCATTTAGGTCAGGGTCTGCGAACTTTTCCGATCCTTCGTTTGACGATTCATCGTTCAATACCGGAAACGCGCCGTTCGGCTCTGGCTGTGGGGGTGTCCTGCCGCAACGAACCCCGTGGCCATTGAGGTCGGACTTGCTGGTGCGACGCGATTTCGACCTGCCTAGTAGTGCAACAGCACTTCAAGTTGGTGTGGCCGTCGACAACGACGTACGGGTATTCATTAACGGTCAGGATATATCTGGCTGGCGAGAGCGAGCCAGTTGTGCGGGATCCGACAATTTTGTATTCGACGTCCCGCCGAACTTGTTGTTACCGGGAGAGCAAAACCTGCTCGCGGTCCTCGCCCGCGACGAGGGCGGGGCGAATTATTTTGACGTCGAACTGCGCGCCACGCTTAGCACTCCATCCGACATTCTTGTCGTACCGACGACGAACGGAGTGGCTGCCAATGACGTGGATTTAGATGGCGACTCGCTTGAAGTAATTCTCGTTGACGACGTTCAGCACGGGACGCTCACATTGTCTGACGATGGCTCGTTCAGGTATGAGCCGTCAGATGGTTTCGTCGGCATCGACGCATTCACGTACATCGCCAGCGATGCCGAGGCAGCGTCGAACGTGGCGACGGTTACGATCAAGGTAAACGGCGCGCCGGTCCCGGAGGACGACGAGTACATAGTGGAGGCCGACGCCGCGCTTGTCGTCGAGCGGGAAGTCGGGCTGCTGGCGAACGACACGGACCCGAACGACGATCCGCTATCCGCCGTGCTGGTTTCGGAGCCGGGCAGCGGAGTGCTGGAATGGGCCGCGGACGGCTCGTTCACCTATACGCCCAACGAGAACTTCACGGGCATCGACTCGTTCACATATCGGGCCAGTGACGGGCAACTGCAGAGCGACCCGGCCACCGTCACGATCAACGTCCTTGGCGAAGCCCCGGTGGCAAGGAGTAACGACTACACCGTTCTTGAAGATGAGACGCTCGGTGTTGACGTGGCCGCCGGCCTGCTATCCAACGATTTCGACCCTCAGGGCGACGCAATAACCGCCATGTTGGTCGGCGACGTTAGCCAGGGCACGCTTACGCTCAACCCCGACGGCTCGTTCACCTACACGCCCAAGGAAGACTTCTTCGGCCTCGACACTTTCCGCTACCGCGTCACCGACGGCGAGCATGTGTCGGCCACCACCGAGGTGCGAATCAACGTAGAGAATGTCGATGACCCGCCGCTGGCAGTGGATGACTCGTTTTTTGCGATTACCCACCAGAGCCTGACCGTCGAGGCGCCTGGGGTGCTGGCCGGCGACAGCGATCCCGATGGTGATCCTCTGTCCGTGCTGCTCGCCTCGCCGCCGCGATTTGGGGACGTCGATTTGAACGCGGACGGATCGTTTACCTACAGGTCCGATCCGGGCTTTGTCGGTATCGACACCTTTACCTATGCGTTGGACGACGGAGGCGGCCAAACGGTCGAAGCCCGGGTGTCGATCGCCGTGAATCCCGCCAATCAGATACAGGGGGTCGTGTGGTTCGACGCGAACGACAACGGACAGCGCGATCCCGGCGAGCCGGTCCGCAGCGATTGGGAGGTATTCCTTGACGAAAACAACAACGGCCGCTTCGACCCCGGCGAGCCGGTGGAAGTCACCGACAATAACGGTGTCTATCTGTTCGTCGGCCTGGCACCCGGTGAATACTCGCTGGGCGAAGTGACCCAGTCGCAATGGGAACACGCTTGGCCGTTCGTTGCCGCGGAAGGAAATGTTCTCATTCCCGTGTCGAATCGCCGCGGCACCGTCTACGATCCGTTTCGCAACTTGCTGTACATTTCGACCGGCTCGACCCTGCTGCGATACAGCGTCGGGTCGCAGAGTTTCTTGTCGCCGTTTGCCGGGCTCGGCACGTCGGTTGGAGCAATCGACATTTCGCCCGATGGGCGTTTTCTCTACGGCGGCGACGGTGCGGCTTCGGCTGACACGGCCTTCGTGCGAAAGATGGATTTGGAAACCGGCCAGAGGACGAACATTACATTCTCAAAGAGCCGTGTCGAGGGAGGCATCCAAAGCCTGTCCATCGCGGCAAATGGCATGGCGCTGATGACGTTTCCGTATCAGGGGTCTGGCCCGACAACATTGCGAAAACTCGACTTGCAGAGCGAAACCGTATCAAACGTCAGATCTATTGATGAGAGCTCAACGGTTGTGAGGAGTGAAGACGGAAGTGCCCTGATGATATTCGGCGCCGCCCATCCCTATACTTTGCGCGTGTACGACGCAGCATCTGACAGCCTCTCCGCATCGTTGGCCATTGCAAATACCAATGGTTCGTACGGAGCAGTCAACCGCGACGGCACAAAATTCGTGCTGTGGTCTTGGAGCGACGGGCTGAATGTCTTCGACGAGCAACTCAATACCATTGAGCCTCTGCCCGGTTGGCGAGGCGGGGCGGGATTTGACTCGGCGCGGGACTTGCTCTACGTGGGTGATCCGGCGAAGAACGAAATTGTCGTTCTTGAGACCAACAACTTCCAGCAGATCGCCCGTATTCCCGTCGGTGAGAACATCGACAACAACAACAAGATTTTCACCACCAGCGACGGAGGGCAACTGTTTATCACCACGGCTTCGGGCCTCCGCATGATCTCGCTGACGCCGACGCTAACGCACAGCGTCAGCTTGGCCGCCAATCAGATCGTCACGAACGTCGATTTCGGCATCCGCACAACCGGCGGACCGGCGGCCTTCGACGATCGCTACGTGGTCGATCAGGGCAGAACGCTCTCTGTCACCGGTATCGGGATTCTACAAAACGACGTCGACCCGCAAGGCCGCCCGCTGGTTGCCGTCGTCGATAGTTTTCCCAGCAGCGGATCGCTCGATCTGCGTAGCGATGGCTCGTTTACCTACACCCCCGACCCAGAGTTCGTGGGCACCGACAGTTTCTCGTATCGTGCCAGCGCAGATGGTGTCGCCTCGAATTTGGCGACCGTAAACATTACCGTCGCTCCATCTTCTGTCCCGGCCGACCTGACCGGCAACGGGTTTGTCGACTTTGAGGATCTGACGGTGTTGTTGGCCGCTTGGAATCAGAATGTCTCGGCCGCCGAGGGGAATTTGGTTGATGCGGGTACGTCGCCGGTGAATTTTGAGGATCTGACCGTGTTGCTGGCGGCTTGGACCGGGCCGGGGCCGGCGGGGGCGCCGCAGGCGGCGGTTCGTAGTGACCGGCTTCAGCCGGTTGAGATTGACCGGATGAATCCGGTCACTACGAGCGCGCGGAAAGACGTGGCCTACGATTCCGATTCGGCTGTTATGCTAAAGCATAACCTGCGGGATGCGCGGCGAACGGCGGCGAGGTTCCGCTCGGCAGGCGGGATCTACGGGCGGTTGCAGGCGGCGGCGGTGGATGCGGTGTTGGCGGAGGAGGGCTCGCTGAGGAGAGAGCGGATCGTGGCTCGCAGGGCGAGAAGATAAGCAGGCAGCAAGAGCAAGTTCGACCCCGGCCTCCCGAGACCGTCCTGTTATTTTGGATGGATGGGCAGCATGAGTAGATAAATTGGCCTCCCGTCATTTGGGGAATTTAGGCAAAGTCTTGTTTGGATTCACTTTGCCACCCCAATGCAGGAGGCCGCCA